>NZ_CAWNMR010000002.1:0-119077 GCF_963875615.1 Vibrio sp. V09_P4A23P171 | reverse complement strand
ACGGGTCATTGATAGTTATCTGAAAAACTACCTCAATGAAGGCAAGCGTGTTTTAGATGTTGATAGCGAATAACGGAGCCTGTAATGGATGATGAAGAAGGCTGTAAATGCCCACCTCCCGGCTTGCCGTTGTGGATGGGAACCTTTGCCGATTTAATGTCGCTGTTGATGTGTTTCTTCGTACTACTGCTCTCTTTTTCCGAGATGGACGTACTGAAGTTTAAACAGATAGCGGGCTCGATGAAGTTTGCTTTTGGTGTGCAAAATCGTTTGGAAGTGAAAGACATTCCTAAAGGGACAAGCATCATTGCACAAGAGTTTCGCCCAGGCCGCCCCGAGCCGACACCGATTGATGTCATCATGCAACAAACCATTGATATCACGCAGCAGACACTTGAGTTTCAAGAAGGGGATTCAGATCGAGCGGGTGGTGTTCAGCGTGAAGAAGGTCAATTGACGGGGGGGCAATCCCCTGAAACTTCAACGCAGAATAATCAAAATACTCAATCGGAAATGCAACAACAGCAAGCAGAATCTATGTCGCAAGAGATGGAAATTGTTGAACAGGACATCAAAAAAGCGTTAGCAAGAGAAATCGAACAAGGCGCTATTGAAGTTGAAAACTTAGGTCAGCAATTGGTGATCCGTATTCGTGAAAAAGGTGCGTTTCCCGAAGGTTCTGCATTTCTACAACCTAAGTTTCGTCCATTGGTTCGTCAAATTGCCGATCTGGTTAAAGATGTGCCGGGCATTGTGCGTATTTCTGGCCATACCGACAATCAAAGTGTCGATTCTGAATTGTATCGCTCAAACTGGGATCTTTCGGCTCAACGAGCGGTTTCTGTGGCGCAAGAGATGGAAAAGGTTCGTGGGTTTTCTCATCAACGACTCAGGGTGCGTGGTATGGCCGATACCGACCCAGTCGGCTCTAACGATACGGAAAGTGAACGTTCACGCAATCGCCGAGTAGAAATCAGTATCATGCAAGGTGAACCGCTGTACAGTGATGAAGTTCCATCCGTTCAGTAAGTTACGTTGGATTATGTAAAAACACATAGACGAGCGCTAAGGCTCGTCTTTTTTATGGTTATCACCTCGTGTATAATCCTGCGCCCTTAGCGGTGTATCAGTAGCAAGCAGAATGCGACCCATTGATTCACCACGTTGCCCAATCAGATTGCGAATAGAACTATGAAATTTATTGTTAAGCCCCATCCGGAAATTTTTGTTAAAAGTGACTCAGTACGCAAGCGCTTCACAAAAATTTTAGAGTCCAATATTCGTAATATCATCAAACGAAGAACAGAGTCAGTCGCGGTATTTAACCGTCGCGATCACATTGAAGTGGCTGCGCAAAGTGACCAATACTATCAAGAAGTCCTTGAAATTCTGACTCACACTCCTGGCATCCAGCAAGTGCTCGAAGTGCAGCAATCTGAGTTTAAGGATATGCATGACATTTACGAGCAAGTGTTAGCGCTCAGCCGTAATAACATCGAAGGAAAAACTTTTGTCGTGCGTGCTAAGCGTCGAGGAAAGCATGATTTTACCTCAATCGATGTTGAGCGTTATGTTGGTGGTGGTTTAAACCAAGCAGTTGAGAGTGCAAAAGTTCAACTTAAAAACCCGGACGTTACCATCAATATTGAAATAGCCGATGAATTGCTCAATCAAGTGATTGCCCGTTATAAAGGTTTAGGTGGTTTCCCTCTTGGCACTCAAGAAGATTTATTGAGTTTGATTTCTGGTGGTTTTGACTCGGGTGTATCAAGCTATTTACACATCAAACGTGGCTCAAAAGTGCATTATTGCTTCTTCAATTTAGGCGGTCCAGCGCATGAAATTGGTGTAAAGCAAGTGGCCCATTATTTGTGGAATAAATACGGTTCTTCAGCCAAAGTGCGTTTTATCTCGGTCGATTTCGAGCCTGTGGTGGCTGAAATCTTAGAAAAAGTAGACGATGGTCAAATGGGTGTGGTGCTAAAACGTATGTTTATGCGCGCCGCAGGCATGATAGCTCATAAGTTAAATATTGAAGCTTTAGTGACCGGAGAAGCGTTGGGTCAAGTTTCGAGCCAAACTCTAACTAATCTTCGTCATATTGATGGTGTGACAGATACTCTAATTTTACGTCCTCTCATCAACTGGGACAAAGAAGAGATTATTAAAGTGGCGCGCGAGATTGGAACAGAAGATTTCGCCAAAACGATGCCAGAATACTGTGGGGTTATTTCAAAAAGCCCAACAGTTAAAGCGGTGAAAGCGAAATTAGAAGCCGAAGAAGCGAAGTTTGATTTCTCAATCCTAGAGCACGTAGTTTACAACGCTCGTCAAATGGATATTCGTGATATTGAGAAAGAGAGCCAAGAGCAAGCACCTGAAGTTGAACAAGTGACCGCTATCGAAAAAGATGCGGTGGTACTTGATATTCGTAGCCCAGATGAAGAAGATGACAAGCCACTGCTGATTGAAGGTGTGGAAGTAAAACATTTGCCTTTCTACAAGTTATCGACTCAGTTTGGCGATTTGGATCAATCGAAAACATATCTCTTATATTGTGCGCGCGGTGTGATGAGCCGGCTTCAAGCTTTGTATTTGAAAGAGCAAGGCTTTAACAACATCAAGGTATATCGACCTTAATCGTTATCTCGATACAGAATCGACCGCTCACGTTTTCGTGAGCGGTTTTTTATGGCTCCGACTTAATCACAGACATAAAAAAACACCGCCCAAGGGCGGTGCTAAAGAATTTGACAGACAGGTCAAACAATAAATACAGGAAGTATATGTTTTGGTGCAGGGGATAACTGCACAAAACAGGATGGTAGAATTCTACCTCACTCGAAATACGAGTTTGCAAACACAACATCGCAACAAAAGCCAATTGATTCATAACTGAATCAAGCCGTTCAGGCCTTGTTGCGGGGTGAAATATAGAATTTCTCTAGCCGCTCGGCAATGGACAATTTATAATGTTTCAGATTAAAAAAACTAATCTAATTTTTGAGTGTACCTATGTCCAGAAGATTGCCACCATTAAACTCGCTGAAAGTGTTTGAAGCGGCAGCTCGCCAGCTGAGTTTTACTCGCGCTGCGGAAGAGCTATTTGTGACACAAGCCGCAGTCAGTCATCAAATCAAAGCGTTAGAGGAATTTTTAGGGTTAAAGCTATTTCGCCGTCGTAATCGTTCTCTGCTATTGACAGAAGAAGGGCAAAGTTACTTTCTCGACATTAAAGATATCTTCACCGCACTCTCTGAAGCCACCGATAAGGTACTAGAGCGAAGTGAGAAAGGGGCATTAACCATTAGTTTACCGCCGAGTTTTGCAATTCAGTGGCTCGTGCCGCGTCTGGCCGATTTTAACCAGCAAGAGCCGGATATTGATGTGCGTATCAAAGCGGTTGATATGGATGAAGGTTCGTTAACCGATGATGTGGATGTGGCGATTTATTATGGACGAGGTAACTGGCCTGGTTTACGCGCGGATAAGTTGTATCAAGAGTTTTTGATCCCGCTTTGCTCTCCTTCACTGCTGTTAGGCCCTAAGCCTTTAGAAACACTGGACGATCTAACACGCCATACTCTGCTACACGATACTTCACGTAAAGATTGGAAACAGTTTGCCAAAGAGAACGATCTTGAAGGGGTGAATGTCAACCACGGCCCCATCTTTAGCCATTCGACCATGGTGCTGCAAGCGGCGGCGCATGGGCAAGGTATCGCACTGGGGAATAACGTGTTAGCTCAGCCAGAGCTGGAAGCGGGTCGCTTGATTGCGCCTTTTGACGAAGTGTTGATGACTAAAAATGCTTTCTATGTGGTCTGTCACGAGAAGCAGGCCGATATGGGGCGTATCGCCACTTTCCGTGATTGGATGCTCAAAAAAGCCAGAAGGGAACAAGAGGTATTGTTAGATGAAGAGTAAGTTATTGCTCACTATCGCGGCTTTTATGGCGGGCGTTGGTGTCGCTCTAGGAGCTTTTGCGGCGCACGGCCTAAAAGCGTATTTAACCCCTTACTTGCTTTCGGTGTTTGAAACGGGAGTGCAGTACCAATCGATTCACGCTTTAGCCATATTAGCGTGTGGTATTTTGCTGCGTTGTCGTTTGGGATCGAAAGCACAAAAATATTTTTTCATTGCGGCAATTTGCTTTATCATCGGCGTCCTTTGTTTTAGCGGCAGTCTTTACGCTTTAGCACTCACGGGCATCAAGTGGTTTGGCCCGATCACGCCATTTGGTGGCGTGTTCTTTATGCTAGGGTGGGGAGTGTTTGGCTATGCAGCACTTAATATTCAAGAGGTGGACCAGTGAAACACGTAATGCTCTATTGTCGTGCAGGCTTTGAAAAAGAGTGTGCCGGAGAGATCCAAGATAAAGCGACTAAGCTAGAGGTTTTTGGTTTTCCTCGTTTGAAAAACAATACGGGTTACGTTTTGTTTGAGTGCTATCAGGCCGGTGATGCTGATAAGCTGATTAAAGAGATCGATTTCCAATCGCTTATTTTTGCTCGTCAGATGTTTGCGGTAGCGGCGGAATTTAGCGATTTACCTAAAGATGATCGTATTTCGCCTATCTTATCTGAACTCGCCGAACTTGAGGGTTTTCCGCGTTGTGGTGACATTCGCATTGAAACGCCAGATACCAATGAAGCGAAAGAGTTGCTCAAATTTTGTCGTAAGTTTACCGTGCCATTGCGTCAAGCGTTACGTGGCAAGGGGATTCTGTCTAACAAAGAGTCGGCGAAGAGACCTGTGCTACATGTCTGCTTTATTCAACCCGGACACTGCTTCGTTGGGTATTCGTACACCAACAATAACTCGCCTTTTTTCATGGGTATTCCTCGTTTGAAATTCCCAGCCGATGCGCCAAGTCGTTCCACTCTGAAGTTGGAAGAGGCTTTCCATGTGTTTATTCCTCGTGAAGAGTGGGACGAACGTTTGGCTCCGGGAATGTGGGCGGTAGACTTGGGTGCATGCCCGGGGGGCTGGACTTACCAACTGGTGAAGCGTTCGATGTTTGTTCATGCTATCGACAACGGTCTAATGGCTGAAAGTTTGATGGACACAGGACAAGTGAAACACCATGCCGAGGATGGTTTTAAATTTGAGCCGCCACGCAAGAACGTGACTTGGATTGTGTGTGACATGATTGAAAAGCCAGCTCGTGTTGCGCATTTAATGGGGCAGTGGATCCTCAAGGGTTGGGCGAAAGAAGCCATCTTTAACTTAAAGCTGCCAATGAAAGGGCGCTATGATGAAGTTTTACAAGATATTGAAAATCTGAAAGTTTTTCTGATTAAAAATGATGTAAAGTTCCGCATGCAGGCAAAGCATTTGTATCATGATCGTGAAGAGATCACAGTGCATGTCCAATGCTTGTCGAACATCTCTCCGCACTAATGCTCCAATAGGTTAATTTAACGCTCCTTTCTAGGAGCGTTTTGCTATTCTGGATGGGATACTTGCGCTGAAAAGCGAATGTCTTGCAAATTAAAACCGAGCTCTATATCGGTCTTTAGTGTGGCAATGTGTTTGCAGACTCGCGCCATATCGATCTGCTCATCAAATTTTTTACGGTATTTCTTAGCCAAATCAGCACTGGTGTAGGCCGCTTCTATGTCGGGAAATTGCGTTAATATCTCTTTTGCTGCTTTTGGACCAATGCCGGCAATGCCGGGAACTTGGCTTGAACTGATGCCCGTTAATCCCCAAAAATCGGTTAATTGGCTCGGCTTTACACCAAATTCCTGTTCAATAAAGGGTTGATCTAACCAACGATGTTGAAAGTAGTCACGAATTTGTAAAGTGGGGGAGAGCAGTTGGCAGTAGCCTTTATCGGTTGAAATGATCGTTACTTTTTCACCGTGGCTTGCCACTTTCGTGGCTAAGGTGGCCACCAAATCATCGGCTTCATCACCTTCCGAGAGCAGTGAATCAATCCCTAATTCCCACCATGCTTGCTGAATGGCGTCTAAGCCAAGTTGCAGTGCTTCTGGCATCGGCTTCCGGTTCTGCTTATAAGTCGGTAGAAGTTGTGCTCTCCAGCCCCGGTCTTGTAAGTGATGATCAAACACGGCGATGATGTGGGTCGGTTGAGCTTCATTGATGATACGGTGCAAGGTGCGCGAGGTTGTCTCTATGGTTCTTGCCATATCGTTAGGATCGGGTTGTGCGGAGTGCACCCGACGGATCAAATTCAAAGCATCAATGATGACAAGGTGTAAAGACATAACGACCAAAAAATAAGGGCTTAATAAGCCCTTATTGTAATGATCTCACTTAATATTGCCACTCATCCCCGGCATAAGTTATTTTTGCCTTTAATGGTTAATGGTTAATGGTTAATGGTTAATGGTTATTGGTTGCAATTTTATAGCAAGGTTCATAAGCACTGCCGCCGGGCAACTTCATTCGGTGTTGTGCAACGAAGTCTTTTAGCAATAGATCCATTTTTTTCATCAATTGGGCATCGCCATCAATGATGAATGGGCCGTGACGTTCAATTTCTCGAATGCCTTCCGCTTTCACATTACCAGCGACAATGCCAGAGAAGGCGCGACGCAAGTTAGCAGCGAGTACTTCTGGTTTTTGGTTTAGGTGTAAATCCAAGTTGGCCATACTGTCGTGAGTCGGTTCAAAAGGCAGTTGGAACTCAGGCTCGATTTTGAGGGACCAGTTGAAACTATAAGCATCACCACTATCTTTACGATGCTGACGAACCAGCGGCATCGCTTGACTCATGATACGCGCCGCTTTTTCTGGATCATCAATGACGATTTGATAATGCTGGCGTGCTTTTTCACCTAATGTTTCGGCAATGAATGTGTCGATTGAACGGAAGTAGGCTTCGCTCTCTTTTGGACCAGTCAGTACAATTGGCATTGGTTGGCTTGCGTTATCTGGGTGCATCATGATACCCAAAATGTACAGCAGTTCTTCCGCTGTTCCTGCTCCACCGGGGAAAATAATGATGCCGTGCGCCATTCGCACAAAAGCTTCTAGGCGTTTTTCAATATCCGGCATAATCACCAATTCGTTCACAATCGGATTCGGTGGCTCGGCGGCAATGATCGATGGTTCGGTTAAGCCAAGATAGCGTTGTGCGGTATAGCGCTGTTTAGCGTGTCCAATAGCGGCTCCTTTCATTGGCCCTTCCATAGCGCCTGGTCCGCAGCCTGTACAAATGTTCAGTTCACGCAAGCCCAGTTCATGGCCCACTTCCCGCGTATATTGGTACTCAGTAGGGTTGATAGAGTGTCCACCCCAACAAACCACTAAGTTAGGTTCAAGACCGGGAACCAAGGCACCGGCATTACGCAAAATACCAAACACTAAGTTGGTGATGTGAATGGCATTGGTGAGATTTAGGCGCTGATTATCCGCCAGATGCATGTTGACATAAACGATATCGCGCAGGACCGAAAACAGATGTTCTTGAATTCCTTTAATGATCTGCCCATCAACAAAGGCATGTTCTGGTGGATTCGTCAGCTCTAGCTTGATACCGCGTTCACGGCGCATGACAGTGACATCAAAAGATTTATATTTTTCAAGAAGTTCTTTTGAGTTATCCGTATGGCTACCAGAGTTAAGTACCGCCAAAGTGCAGTTACGATACAGTTGATATAGATCGCTCGACGCGGTCTTTTTTAGACGCTCAACTTCAAGTTGAGAAAGCAGATCCATGCTGCCTGTAGGGCTGATATGAGTAATCATACTGGCCTCCTTAGTTGAGAAGTAAGGAAAATGTCCACGCTACGACTAAAGTTGGTTTTTATATATACCCGCTTAGTATGGAGTATAGGTCATGGTTCGTTTAGTGGCGGATGTGCGATAGGACGATATAACTGATTGAAATTACAGTATCAATCTAGTTCTTTTCTCGATTGTTAGGAAATGTTTATGCAAGCAGAGTGTGATGTTCAGCACGCTTTAGTTTGGTTTTGTTCAAATAGCGACCAGTTAAGGCCGCGATTTGAATGGGTTTCTTTTGTCTACATCCGATCTGGACTTGTGTTTATTTCCAAACTACTTGGTTAGGACCGAAACTCTTGGCTTCTAGTAACGAGCGGCGTAAACGTTCAAGTACTTCCTCTGGCGTATCGGAGTCTTTAAAACAGGTACTCGCGGCTGAAAGTGTAATCGTAATACTCTTGTCTCTGAACTTGAAAGGGAGCCTCGATACATGACGTTGAATGTTTTTTACCACCTTGAAACAGTGATTATCTTCTTGATCGGGAAGTAAAATAATAAATTCTTCACCAGAGAAACGTGCCACGGTATCCGTATCGGATGCTTCTTTGGATATGGTGCGGGCAATAATTTTAAGGGCTTTATCACCTGCCGTATAGCCAAAGCTATCGTTGATAGTTTTGAACTTATCAATATCAAAGATTACGATTCGGAAAGTGTGTTGAGCTCTTATCCAGCGCCGATATTCCAGCTCAAGGTGGTCATTAAAGGCCGTGCGATTATAGACTTTTGTCAGTGGATCAAGCAGCAAGCGCTGAGACTGATCTTCCAATCGACGGCGATAATCTTGAGTGAGCTCAAACAGAGCTTCCATTTGATTTTTGCCATAATTTAAGCGTTCAATTAGTGCCTGCTCGCGTTGCTCTGCATGACTTAAGCGTTCAGAAAGTGACGCCATTTCGCATAATATAGGTGAAACGGAGAGCTTAAGATCGTCAATCGCCACAGAATCTTTGATTAGAGTTTGGCTTTGGGTAATCAAAGCGGCGAGTTCAGCATTCATCTCTTGGCGATGTTCAAAGTAACTCTGGCTTTGGTCTGCGTTGTGAGTGCTACTTTTAATGTGTTTTGTGAGTGATGAGTTGACCTGTTCTAAAAACTTCTCAGATGTTTTGCGCTCACTGTTGGTGCCATCAATCACCAGTTTTAGAATCTCTAACGTCAACTCTAAGAGCGTTGATGTCGATACGCCAATCAACAGCTTGGCACGAATATCTACCAGTAGTTCCCCTGATTCACCTTCAAAATCCAATTCAGTGATCAGGTGTTGCAGTTCATCGGATAGCTTGGTCAATAGCTCTCTATCCGCGACATGCAGCTCGCTGATGGCCGTATTCGGGTTCGCTGTTATTATTTTGATTGCACGTTCATAAATCCCAAGCAGTTGAATCGCTTGTTCGGCTTTAGGCTGAGCTTCTGAAAAACTGAGCAGATCACGCAAATCACGCTTAAGTTTGGCGGGTAGGCCAGCAACGCGAAGTAATGTTTCCCCACAATGTTTGATTTGAGAGTCCAAATGAGAGTTTTCTTTTTCCATAACCAAAGTTTGTTGCTTCAACATGCGATCCAATACGGCTAAGCGAGGTATGAGCGTGCTTACGTCTTTTTGTTGCTCTAGAGCTTCACGAAGATCTGATAAATTAATATTTAGCTGATGATCATTGCCCTGACACGCCAAGCTTAATGATGCGACGATCCGTTTTAGGACAGTATGTTCTCGTTTAAATTTGAACGAAGTGTCCCTGTGTGTCAAACGAACCTGTTCCAACTGAGTTTTCAGCTGCTGTAACTGTGTTTGAATATCCTGTTCGAGAGCGCCCATGTACAACTAAACTAAACTGCGAGGATCGTTATGATCCTATTAATTGATTTATCGATAATAACAAATTAATTGCCCACGTCACTGCTTTAACACATTGAATGCCGAGTAATTACCCATCTTTTAGGAGTTTTTTGATGCTCTCCTCATTCTTATAAGAAGAATGCACTTTTATCAACCCTTGATTGATGGCGTGCTTGCATGATTTGCGAATATTGTTGGAGGCAAAACTAGCGGCTGGAGCGTTATCGATCGCTTTTAAGTAGACCCAATGGCTTGCTCCTTCTCTCATACTTAGCTCACGAGCCGTGTTGGTTGCCATCAGCAGAATATCGAGCAGCTCTTTATCATTAATCGCCATATAAGCTCTTGGCAAAAACGGGTAGTCGGCGATGCCCATCCGTATTGTACGGTTTAAGCGACGTTCAGGTTGAAATTCATCTATCCATTGCTGAATTTGATCGAATGCGATTTCAGGCGGTGTATTGCGATCGGCATTCGGTTCGATATAGAGCAGATTGGAATCTGAAAAGTGATAAATCCGATTCGGTTCTTTGATTTTCGATTTTAAAAACTGACCAAATTGATGCTCCAATTCTAAGCCAGCTGAATAGCCATGTTCTAAGTACATGTTGCGCAGAAAGGGAATATCAATCATCACAAAGCGGAGGCGATCACTCAGTGGCTCGTGGATGAGTTCACCAATATACCACGGCTCAAAATGACGGCTGCTTTTTTGCATCGCTGAAGGAAGCTTAGCATTGAGCATGCGCAAGTTACGCAAGCGAGAGCGAGAATGGGTAAAGAGCGTGCTGTTGAGTTCATCGATTTCTTCATTTTGCAACTGGATAAGGTAGCCTCTACGCAGTAGCAGTAAAAATAAAATGATGGAGATGATAAACAGAATAAAGGCGATCTTTTTGAATTTATTATACTCTTCTTGAGTTTTGAGCAGCGCTTTTTCTTGCCCAACCAGATGTAGGGTTTGTTCTACAAACTCTTTTTGCTGACGAAAAGCATCTTCACTGATTTGGTTGAGTTTTTCTTGGCGTATTTGCGATAGTGCATTGCTGCGTTTTATATTCTCTAAGGCCTGTGCGTACTGACTGTTTTGCTCATAACCCAAGGCCAGTAACCGATAGGCATGCTCTTCAATCTCTTCATCTTGCATCGTTTTAGCAACGCTTAAGGCGTGTTGAGCGTTGCTGATGACCACATCGGCTTGCTTTTGGTGAAAGGCTAATCCTGAATGCAGTAAGTAAGCCTGTGCCTTTAAACGAGGATAATCTTTCAGCTCAAGCAAGTCTTCAGCGCGAGTGAGATATTGGTCAGTTAGTGGGTAGTTATAGAGATTAAGGTAGGTCGCCGCTAAGCTAATACGCACTTCAATGACTTTTTCCAGATCATTGCGGCTCGTTTCGTGATCGATCACGTTGAAGTAGTGAACGAGCGCTAGATTGTATTTACCTTGCTGGTAATAGACATCGCCCATACGTTGCAATACATCAGCTAAGGCTGTCGACTTGTTATAGCCGTCATAAAAATCGGCGGCTTGAGACAAATGCTCTAAAGCCTTATCGAGCACTTTTCTTTCAAAAAAAAGCTGAGCCAGTAAGGTATTAGTTTTAGCGAGTAGGGCGCTTGAGTTGTTTTCAATCGCGCCCCAATAGGCAACTAGCAACTCAGATAAAGCACGATTGTAAAAGCCATGAGTGAGAAAATGTTGACCAATAACAATCTGATATTCAATCACGGTTTTCGGTGAGGAGATCGAATCAATGTAAGGCTTTAGGTCAGCAAAAAGCTTATTGGCCAGTTCGATATCATTGGCTTTTGAGGCAATTTCTGCTTTGAGCAGGGTAATTTTATAATCGAGACCTTTTGCCACTTGATCCGCATTTTTGATGGCATCATATTGAATGCTGATCGCGCGTAGCGCCTGCCGAGCGGCGCTTGCATCATTATTATTGAGCCAAATTAGACGAGTTTTGAGTATTTGTACATCCGTGGCTAAATAAGGCAATTGATAGTGTTGCGTGAGCTCTTCAGCAAGTTTTAACGCGGCCAGTGCGGCATCCATGTTGTGCAACTGGAACTCTGCTTTGGCTAAAATCTTTAACGCATCAACGCTGCTGCCCGGTGTTCGAATCCGACTGTCGCTTTCATCGCGCGCCATCACTGATGATGATTTTTCTGATTTTTCGGCCAACTTGCGCTGAGTTAGATACTCAGTGGCTAGGGTTTTGGCTTGATTCGGTGAGATATCAATCAACCCATTGGCTTCATTTAACATTGGCGACGAGTAGATAGTGGCTTGTGAAGCCAATGAAAACAGAGCCAGAGTTAAACTGAGCAAAAGTGTCCAGCGCACGTTGATCATCCTAATGCTAATCCTTATTGACGGGCCATACGTTGGTTATGTGTTGGCCGTTCTTGTTCGGTTGAGCGAAATGGGTTGATATCCAAACCGCCGCGGCGAGTGTATCGAGCGTATACCGTTAACTGTGTCGGTTGGCAGTATTGCATAATGTCGGTGAAGATGCGCTCTACACACTGTTCGTGGAACTCATTATGTTCACGAAATGAGACGAGATAACGTAACAGTGCTTCTCGATCAATTTGTTGACCTTGATAATGAATTTCGACGCTGCCCCAGTCGGGTTGATTGGTGATTAAACAGTTCGATTTCAGTAAATGGCTGTGCAGTGTTTCATTGACTTGCTCACCACGCGCGGCACTTTTCAGTAAGCTGGCATCAAATTGGTAACTTTCAATCTCAATATCTTGTCCATCAATGCATTCACCCTGCATAGTTACAATCGCTTGGCCAGTGTAATCGGTCACCGGGTTGAGAGTGACACTGACTGGCGCGCCGGCACAGGCCGATAAATCGTTGGTTAAGCGCTGCGTTACTTCATCCCAACTGGCTACTTTGCTTTGGTTATAGCTATTGAGGTAGAGCTTAAAGGATTTAGATTCAATCAAACTAGCACTTGTCGCAGGGATAGAAACCTCGCCAATTGCCACTTGTGGTAACCCTTTTTCATTGAGCCAAGAGAGCTCGTACAAAGTCCAAATGTCACAGCCTTTAAACGGTAAGCTATCCCCCAAATGCAGATCATCACGGTTTAAGCTACGAGGGACAGGTTGCAGTAAGCTTGGATCGTATTGTTTGGCGTAGTCGGTTTTTTTACCAAGGGTTAACCCTGCCAGCGCTTTGGCATCGGAATATTTGCTCATACTTTCACGTCAATTCGATTAGAATAAGCAGAATTTTACGCAATCCTAGGGTTGCTGTCATCACACAAGGCAGCGACTCATCAATTTTGGAGCACTTCATGGCACAAACTGCCGAGCAAGCCTTACTTTCATTTACTCAACGTTATCTTGACGCTTACCAAACAAAGCATGGCGAGTCTCCTCGTAATGATGAGTTGGCTGAGTTGGATTCCCCTTGCGCAGTGATGAACGACCAAGACAGTGTGCTGTGGAAGCCCGTCGTCAGATCGGTTGCAGCTGATTTTTCTAACGTAGAATCAGCGATTGAATTGACTCTACATTCTGATATTAAAGCCTTTTATGGCGTACAGTTTTGTGCGGACATGCCCGCTAAATGGCAAGGCAACGAGCTCGCTCTATTGCAAGTGTGGAGTGAGGATGATTTTGTTCGTTTGCAGGAAAATATCCTCGGTCATTTGGTGACTCAGCGCCGACTAAAACTCAAACCAACCGTGTTTATTGGTGCAACCGATGCGGAGATGGATGTAATTTCGATCTGTAACCTTTCTGGCCATGTGTTATTAGAACGTTTAGGTACCGATAAACGCGACGTGCTGGCCGAAAGTGTGGCCGAGTTTTTCGCTAATTTAGAACCTGTGGTGTAACGATGTACGTGGTTGAATTGCAGTTTGAGTGTTTTGATAACACGACTATTTCGGCGGTAGATAAAGCGATTAATGGCCTAATGGATGCTTTACGCTATAACGGTCAAGTGCTTGGGCGTGAATTCCCCATCGTGATGGGAGAGGGCGAGTTCTTTGTGCGGGTGGTTTGCCCAGAGCAAGAAAGCTTACACCCTAAGTATCATTCTGATTTTGTTAGGATGTGCCTGAATCGCTTGACGGAGGCTAGCTTGCTGGCTCCGAAAGCCCGTTTGTTGGGGCGCGATCTTAATTCCGAGCAAGCCGCTGATGATGTTTTGCCTAGCTGGCAGATACTTTACACCACTTATGTACACACTTGTTCTCCGCTGCGCAGTGGTGACACATTGCTGCCGATCCCTTTATATCGTAATTCTGCGACCTTAAATGGCGATCATAAAGCAGTGATCAAATGGCAAACCGAGTGGCAGGCGTGTGATGAACTTCAGATGGCGGGTGGTTGCCGAGCAGAACACGCTGCATTGCACGAGATTTGCGATGTGGACAGTGTGCTGTTTATTAGAGGATGGGATTTACGAGGACGAATTGAGTTTTTGACCCACATCCCTACTTATTACTACCAGTATCGAGTTGGCGGCCAGAGCCTAGCGGACGAACAAGCCAGAAAATGCCCGAAATGTGGGGGAGAGTGGCTACTCAATGAACCGCTGCACGACATTTTCCATTTTAAGTGCGACCCGTGCCGTATTGTGTCCAATATGTCTTGGGATCATATTAAGTAAGCAGGTGCGTGTTGTTGATACGAAAAAGCCGATACATCGCGTATCGGCTTTTCTGTTTTTATAGGCTTTTTTGCACAGGTAATAGGTTTATTAATTACCAGCCTTTTACTGCACCACCGTCAAAAATTTTCGAAGCGGCTTGGTACACTTCTTCTGTTTGGTAGGCTTTAACAAAGTTAGTCACGTTTTCAGCATTCAGATTTTCTGCACGAGAAACAATGATATTGACATAAGGTGACTCTTTATCTTCAACGAACACACCATCTTTTTCAGGCGTTAGATTGATTGAGCTGGCGTAGGTCGTGTTGATGATCGAGAGCGTAACGTCGTCAAGTGAACGAGGCAGTTGCGCGGCATCTAACTCAACAATAGTGATGTTTTTTGGGTTGGCGACCACATCACGTACCGTTGCCAGTAGGCCTGCTCCGTCACGTAGAGTAATAAGGCCTTGCTGTTCTAGCAGCAGTAAAGAGCGACCAAGGTTGGTTGGATCGTTAGGTACCGCAATACGAGAGCCATCTTGAATCTCATCAACCGATTTCACTTGTTTTGAATAGCCAGCAATCGGGTAAACAAAGGTGTTACCTGCAATCGCTAATTTGTAACCGCGGTCAGCAATCTGTTGATCAAGGTATGGCTTGTGTTGGAATGCATTGATATCAATCGAACCATCATCCAGTGCCGCATTAGGGGTAACATAGTCGGTAAACGTCACGAGTTCTACATCTAGGTTGTATTTTTCTTTTGCAATTTTTGCTGCAACTTCAGCAACTTGTGCTTCAGCACCGGCAATGACACCCACTTTGATTTTATTGTTGTCGACCGCTTTTTCACCACAGCCTGCCAGCACGAGTGCTGAAGCGCTAACGGCTAGGGTAAGTAGAGCTTTAAGGCTAAATTTCATGATTAACTCCTTGTTATAAAACGAATCTGTGTTTTAACTTTATTGTGATTTAACGGTGGTCGACACGGCGGACAAACTTATCGCCAATCGATTGAATAATTTGTACTAAGACAATCAACATCACCACGGTGACCGTCATGATGCCTAAGTCGTAGCGATGAAAGCCGTAACGAATAGCGACATCGCCCAAGCCACCGCCGCCAACGGTTCCGGCCATGGCAGAGTAACTTACTAGAGTGACCATAGTGATGGTGACTGAGTTGACAATCGTTGGTAGCGCTTCAGGAAGCAACACTTTACGAATAATTTGGATCGGCGTAGCCCCCATTGACTGCGCAGCTTCGACCAAACCAGTGGGCACTTCCAGCAATGCACTTTCAATTAAACGAGCGACAAATGGAATTGCGCCAATCGTCAGCGGAACAATAGCCGCAGTGGTACCAATAAACGTACCGACAAGCAGTTTTGTCACCGGAATAATGGCCACCATGAGCACCAAAAATGGCACAGAGCGACCAATGTTGACGATGGCACCAAGAATGCGGTTCAGCTGAGTGTTTTCGAGAAGGCCGCCTTTTTTGGTGGTATGTAAAATAACCCCCAGTGGAATACCAACCACGAAACCGACGATGCCCGCGACAGCGACCATGTAGAGTGTTTGCCAGGTTGCCATCAGTAGAAGATCGCCATTCAGGTTTAACCAAGCGGTGATGGTGTTAAAGGACATAACCAAGTACCTCTACTTTTACGTTGTTTTCGCGAAGAAATTCAAGAGCGGCCGTATCGTCCGACTCATTACCAAACAGTTCAGCGACCATCATGCCGAATTTAACGCCACCAGCGTAATCAAGGTCAGAACTTAATATACTGACATCAATATTAAATTTACGGGCAATTTGTGTCATCAAGGGAGCATCAACCGTTGCGCCTGTAAACTCTAATCGCACCAGCGGGTAGCTACCTTTTACGCGAGTGGCTTGCAGGCGAGCTTGGTAATCTTCCGGAATTGATAAATCGAGCGTTGAGCGAATAAATTGATGAGCCAAGGCGGTTTTAGGGTGAGCAAAAATCTCGCCAACTGTGCCTTTTTCAACCAGTTCACCGTCGCCAATAATGGCCACTTCGTGGCAAATACTTTTTACCACATCCATTTCGTGAGTAATTAGCAAAATGGTGATATTGAGTGTGCGGTTGATCTCTTTCAATAGCTCTAAAATCGATTGAGTCGTTGCAGGATCAAGCGCACTGGTGGCTTCGTCACACAGCAATACTTTGGGATCAGAGGCGAGTGCTCGCGCTATTGCAACACGTTGCTTTTGACCACCACTCAGATTTGCAGGATAAGTTTCGCGCTTATCCGTCAGGCCGACCAGTTGCAACAGCTCTGACACTTTCTTTTCAATGCTATTTTTTTCGACACCAGCCAGCTCAAGTGGCAGAGCAACGTTGTCAAATACCGTACGTGATGAAAGCAAATTGAAGTGTTGAAAGATCATGCCAATGTTGCGACGAGCTTGGCTGAGTTCTGATTTGCTCAGTTGAGTTAAATCAACGCCATCAACCACAACCGAACCTGTTGTTGGAGCTTCTAGCATGTTGACACAGCGAATCAGTGTACTTTTCCCTGCACCTGACGAGCCAATTACACCAAAAATAGTGCCTTGCTTAATGTGAAGATTAATCTCTTTCAAAGCATGAATTTCCTTATTGCCTTGATAGAAAACTTTATTTACTTGATTAATTTGAATCATCGGAAAACCTGTGCAGGGATAACAGAATAAAATGTTGAACTCTCTCTCACTTGTTGGACGATGCTATGGCTTAACTTGATTTAAGTCAATAGATATTTTTACGTCTAGACGTCTAAACGCTTTGGTGAATTAGGTAGTGATGAAAAAAATAAAGCGTGTAATAATCATCATATCTGGCGTGATATGAGAGAGTTATTTTGGCTAAACCTGCAGTGTTTTTAGATCGCGATGGCGTGATCAACGTTGATCATGGCTATGTTCATGATGAGCATGATTTTGAGTTTATCGATGGTGTATTTGAAGCTACTAAGAAGTTTCAAGACATGGGGTATTTGCTGGTTTTGGTGACCAACCAATCAGGTATCGCTCGTGGGAAATTTAGTGAAGAGCGCTTTTTATCTTTAACGCAATGGATGGACTGGAATTTTGCCGATCACGGTGTCGAGTTTGATGGTATTTATTACTGCCCGCACCATGCTGAGCACGGTGAAGGTAAGTATAAAGAAGAGTGTGATTGCCGCAAACCCAAGCCTGGTATGTTTATCTCCGCACGGGACTTTCTTGATATCGATATGGAAAAATCCGTGATGATAGGTGATAAAGCTGAAGATATGATGGCTGCACAAGCCGCAGGTGTTGGTACTCGTGTGTTAGTGCGTACCGGTAAACCCGTTACTGAGCAGGGTGAATTACTCGCCACCGTGGTACTTGATAGTATTCGCGATGTCCCTGCTTTTCTTGCACCGTAAAAATTCCCCCCCTTTGTGGAAGGCAATATGAATAAATCATTTCTCTTTGTTGGATTTGTTGGTTTTTTAGCAGCATGCTCACCACATTACGCGAATGATTCGCGCGTTGAAAGTGAGAACCTGTTCCAGCATTATCAATGTCGTTCTGGTGAGCATTTTGATGTTGCGTATATTGAGCAACAGTCAGCCGTTCTCCGTATTGCCGATCGCGAATATACATTAATACAAATTCCAGCCGCCTCTGGCGCAAAGTATGTGATCGACGATAGCGAGCAAACTCAGCCTCAAACCGTGCTTTTACATACGAAAGGCGATGAGGCTTTGCTCGAAGTGGGATCAACGACTTATCAAGGCTGTACCACTCAATAATTCATTTAAGATAAGCGCATGCTATCTTCCATTTTTATTTACGCTATAGGTTCGCATGAGCAGAAAACTGACTATCTTGGATATTGCAAAACTGTCTGGTGTTGGTAAATCGACGGTTTCTCGTGTATTGACGAACGACCCAAAAGTGAAGCCTGAAACACGAGCAAAAGTGGAACGCGTTATCCAAGATTCTGGGTATGTGCCACTGAAATCGGCTCAGTTAATGCGTGGTGGCAGTGAAAAAGTGATTGGCGTGATTATCTCACGCCTTGAGTCACCGTCTGAAAACCGTGCCGTGGGGCGAATGCTACAGGTGTTGTATCAAAATGGGTACGATGTGGTGATTATGGAAAGCCAGTTTGATCGCACTAAAACGAACGAGCACCTTGAGGTTTTACATAAGCGTAATGTGGATGGTGTAATTGTATTTGGTTTTACCGATCTCGATATCACACAACTCAACCTATGGGCATCGCGAGCGGTTGTGATTGCGATGGATGCCGATAAAGTCTCATCGATTAACTATGACAATTATGGTGTTATTCAAGGCGCGCTTGCTCATTTGACTTCGAAAAATCGAGTTCATATTTCCTACATTGGGGTCGATCCTAGCGATAAAACGACAGGTAAATTACGTTTAGATTCGTACTTAGATTGGTGCAAACAAAGTGGATGCACTCCCAATTATCGCACTGGGCGTTTGCATCATGAAAGTGCCTACCAACTGGTTGATGAAGTGCTGAATGATCAGACTCAAGCTATCGTGTGCGCCAGTGACACTCTGGCACTTGGCGTGATTAAACGTCTCCAAGAATTGGGCCGAGATGATATCGCCGTCACTGGTGTAGGTGGTAATGAGCTGCTCTCTTTTCTTTTCCCTAATATTTACAGTATTGATCCTGGCTATGCTCAAGCGGGAGAAAAAGCAGCTAATTTATTGATTTTACAGCTTAATAATGAAATGAACCCTGCACACATCACTCAACAACCGCTAACAAGCTAACTCCTTATTTCTTAAAGTGAATTACAATTAGTCTGTGATCTTATTCAATTAATGGGATTGTTCCCATTTTTACCTTTTATTATTTATGTCAATATTGCACTTGTAGGTGGGAATGTTCCCATTAAAAAGAAAAACAGACAGTATTCCAATATAGGGTGGGCAAAAGTATGGCCAAGATAGCGAAGCAAGACGTGATACGTCTTATCGAGCTGGTAGGTGGTAAAGAGAACATCGCCAGTGTGAGTCACTGTTTGACTCGTTTACGCTTTGTTTTAAATGATACCGACAAGGCGGATAAAAAAGGACTAGAACAGCTGAGCATGGTTAAAGGGTGTTTTACCAATGCTGGGCAGTTTCAAGTTGTGATTGGTACTGAGGTGGACGAAGTTTACGCCATCTTAATCGGGCTTTCAGGCAAAGAAGCCGTTTCTAAAGATGAAGCGAAGAAAGCCGCTCGCCAAAACATGAACTTTTTAGAACGTGGCATTTCGCATCTTGCGGAAATCTTTGTTCCTTTGCTGCCAGCGATCATCACCGGCGGTTTAATCCTCGGTTTTCGTAATGTCATTGGCGACATTCGCATGTTCGATGGAAAAACTTTGGTTGAAATTAGCCAATTTTGGGCCACGGTTCATTCTTTCTTATGGTTAATTGGCGAGGCTATTTTCTTCTTCCTACCGGTTGGTGTTTGTTGGTCAACGGTGAAAAAGTTAGGTGGAACACCGATACTGGGTATTACTTTGGGTGTGACTCTGGTTTCGCCTCAATTAATGAATGCTTATCTGATCGGTAAGCAGATGCCCGAAGTGTGGGATTTTGGCTTGTTTGTGATAGAGAAAGTCGGCTATCAAGCTCAGGTGATTCCTGCGATGTTGGCGGGTGTTGCTCTGGCGTTTATTGAGACAAACTTAAAGCGCATCATCCCTTCTTATCTTTACCTCGTTGTTGTGCCGTTTATCTCTATCATATTGTCCGTTATTTTGGCCCACGCTTTAATTGGTCCATTTGGTCGCGTATTGGGCGATGGCGTCGCATTTGCGGCTAAAGCTGCAATGACTGGTGATTTTGCGGTTATCGGTTCAATGGTGTTCGGTTTCTTGTATGCGCCACTGGTCATTACCGGAATTCACCACACCACCAACGCGGTGGATCTGCAATTGATGCAAGAAATGGGTGGTACGCCAATTTGGCCACTGATTGCACTGTCAAATATTGCTCAAGCGTCTGCGGTCGTCGGTATCATCTTTATCAGTAAAAAACACGGTGAGCGAGACATCTCTGTTCCTGCGGCTATTTCGGCTTATTTGGGTGTGACAGAGCCAGCGATGTATGGTGTCAACTTAAAGTACAAGTTCCCAATGCTAAGCGCCATGATTGGTAGTGCTATTGCAGCCGCAATTTGTGGTAGTGCAGGGGTGATGGCGAATGGCATCGGTGTGGGTGGTTTACCCGGTATTCTTTCGATTCAACCACAATACTGGGGTATTTACGGCATCGCGATGCTGGTGGCGATGGCCGTCCCAATTCTGCTTACTCTGTTTTTATACAAACGAGCTCAAGCTAAAGGCGAGCTAGAGTCAGCAAGTGCATAACCTTTCATTCGAGTGGTGAGTTTTCACCACTCATTTTCATTTTGGTAAGTGAGTTGTCAATATGGTTATAACCAAGAGTGATAGTCAGTGGTGGAAAACTGCGACCATCTATCAGATTTATCCCAAAAGTTTTTGTGATAGCGGCAATAAAGGAACGGGAGATATCAAAGGGATCATCTCTAAACTGGATTACTTGCACCGCTTGGGAATTGATGCCATTTGGCTGACACCCATTTATTCATCTCCGATGGTTGATAACGGTTATGACATTTCGGATTATTACAGTGTCAATCCTCAATTCGGTAGCATGCAAGATTTTGATGAACTGCTGACTCAAGCTCATCAAAGAGGTATCCGTATTATTATGGATATTGTGGTTAACCACACCTCAACCGAGCACGCTTGGTTTCAGTCGGCGTTGGGTGATAAATCAAGCCCGTATCGTGACTATTATATTTGGCAAGACCCGATTAATGGTCAGGCTCCAAATAATTGGCAGTCAAAGTTTGGTGGTAGTGCATGGGCGTTAGATGACGCAACAGGGCAATATTATCTGCACCTATTTGCCAAAGAGCAGGCGGATCTAAATTGGGAAAATCCTCAAGTTCGTGAGGAAGTGAAGCAAGTGATTCGTTTTTGGGCCGAAAAAGGGGTGGATGGTTTTCGTCTTGATGTGATCAATTTAATCTCAAAAGCGCAGGATTTCAGTGATGATCACCAAGGTGATGGACGCCGTTTTTATACCGATGGCCCGCGCGTGCATGAATTTTTACAAGAGATCAGCCAAGCTGTTTTTCAACAATACGGCAGCGTCACTGTGGGGGAAATGTCTTCAACAACGCTTGAACATTGCCAACAATATTCACGCTTGGACGGCAAAGAGCTGTCGATGGTGTTTAACTTCCACCATTTAAAAGTGGATTATCCGAATGGTGATAAATGGACGAAAGCGCCATTTGATTTCTTGCAATTGAAGCAGATTTTCAACCATTGGCAAACGGGTTTAAATGGTAAAGGGTGGGGAGCACTTTTTTGGTGTAACCATGATCAACCTCGTATCGTGAGCCGTTTAGGGGATGATCAACGTTATCGCGTTGAGTCGGCAAAAATGTTGGCCGCATCGATTCATATGATGCAAGGCACGCCTTATGTTTATCAAGGTGAAGAAATTGGCATGACCAATCCCGGCTACACCGCTATTGAACAGTACCGAGATGTGGAAAGTACTAACATTTACGACATCATGGTGAACCAGCAAGGGGTAAGTCATGAAGCGATGATGGCCATTCTTGCACAAAAATCCCGTGACAATTCTCGCACGCCAATGCAATGGAATGCAGAGCGCTTTGCTGGTTTTAGCCAAGGTCAGCCTTGGCTAGACATTGCAGAAAACTATCAAGAATTGAATGCGCAACGGGCGTTAGCTGATGAGCAATCGGTGTTCTATTTCTACCAAGAGTTGATAGCGCTGCGCAAAAAAATCGGTGTAATTACCGATGGTGATTACACCGATTTACTACCCGATCATAAAGAGATTTTTGCCTACCAGCGACGCAACGCGAAACAGGTGCTGATCTGTATCAATAACTATTATGGCGTTGACACCGAATGCGTGCTGCCAAAAGAGTTACCGATTGAGAAAGCAAAATACCTGTTAGGCAACTATACAGATATAAAACCACTCAAAGTTTTGGAACATCAAGTGCTTCGTCCGTATGAAACACGCGTAATTTTGTTCGATTTAGTATCCTGATTGAGTCCTACCCCTATAGATTCAGTCATTTTTCAGCCCCGAATTTTCGGGGCTTTTTTATCGACTCTGTTTATGAGTCACGGCTCAATGGTACTTTCTTCGTGCTCTTATTGATTCAACGCGGTAGGTTCGGCTGTTGATGGTTTGTTTAATATTTTAACAACACCACAACTTTGTTGCTTGGTCACAATTAGTCACACAAAGATGAAACACAATCCGCTATAGTTTGCGTTCTTAGCAAACGGATGTGTGAAACACAATGAACAGTACTCTCTCCCCCTCTTATCGAGTGGTTCTCGTTGAAGACGATTTAGAACTCTCGGAACTGATCAAAGACTTTCTCAACCACTATGAGTTTTGTGTCTCAACGGTTGCGGATGGGATTCAAGCCGTCGATCGGATTTTGGATGAGCAACCTGATTTAGTCATTCTGGATATTATGCTACCAGGGCAAAGTGGTATGGATGTCTGCCGCGCTGTCCGAGATCAATACCACGGTATGATCTTAATGCAAACGGCGTTGGACGACGATATTGATCAGGTGATGGGGCTGGAATTGGGTGCCGATGACTATGTTGTTAAGCAGGTTAAGCCCCGTTTGTTGCTGTCACGTATTCGAGCTTTACTCCGGAGGCAAGCAAGAGGAAGTCAAAGTGACAAATACGAATTGTGCATAGGTAGCTTGTGGATGAATTTGCAACATCGAGCGGTATTGCTTGATCAGCAGCCCATAAAACTCACGACCAGCGAGTTTGAGCTTTTGTATCTACTCGCCCAACATGTCGGCACCATTGTCACGAGAGATGATATCGCTCAGTATGTGCGTGGTTTTGAATATGATGGTTTAGATCGCTCAATTGATCGTCGTATATCACGCTTGCGGCGTGCGCTCGGAGATGATCCTAATGAACCTAAGTTGATAAAAACGGTTCGAGGTAAAGGATATCAGCTCTGCGCTGTATCGGAAGGGAAGTGGTCATGATTCGATCTTTTTGGGTACTCTGGGTAGCTGTGTTTCTGCCGATCTTATTACTCAGTATTCCCACGCAATTTAATCCGATCCCATATCTTAGCCGCAGTATCTCTGAAGAATTTTATAAGCCTGTCTATCAGAGTAACTTTACGTTTCTATCTGAAAAATTACGTCAAGCGCCTCAAGCTGAGTGGACAACGATTATTGACGGCTATGCTAAGCATTTCAGTTACCCACTTCGATTAGAGGCATTAGACAGTTACCACGTCTCCCCAGAAGTTTATCAAGCGTTGCAAAAAGGCGAGATCATTTTTCAAGATGGTGATCCTATGGCACTTTTGCAAAGAGTGTTGAACAGTGACAAAGTGCTCTATTTCGCGATCAATGAACCGAGAGAACCCGCAGCGCTTAACCAGTCCAGAGGTACATTATACCTCGCGGTAGAAGATCTCCGTAGCCAACCTCGTACTCAATGGCAAACCAGTATTGCTGAGCAAAATAGCCGAATACCTTTAGAGTTGAGTCTATTGCAAGAGCAAGATTTGTCACCTATCGAGCGAAGTAAATTGTTGGCTGATGAAGAGCAGATGACCAGTTATATCAATCAACAAGGCAGCATGATCTTATTGGCTGCGGTGGATGAGAATACGTGGTTACGCGTCGAGGACAATATTTCCTACCAAACCCAATTAAAGCTCACCACGGCTATCGGCGGTTTCTTTTTTTTAGCCATTTCTGTGGCCTTAGTTATGTGGATTTATCCTTTATGGCGAGATCTGAAACGTCTGGTAAAAACGGCGAATGAATTTGGCCAAGGAGTATTATCTCGTAGAGCGACGACATCTCGGCTGTCCGTCGTCTCTCAGCTCAGTCATTCTTTCAATAACATGGCAAATAACATCGAAAAGCTGATTGCCAGCCAAAGAACCTTAACCAACGCCGTGGCGCATGATTTACGAACACCGCTCTACCGTTTACGCTTTGCATTTGAAATGCTTGAGGATGAAGATATTGCCTTAAGCCAGAAAGAAAAATACCGCCAAGTGATTCACTCCAGTATTGAAGATCTCGATCATTTGATTAACCAGACACTTGTTTTGTCGCGCTATAACCGCATCACGGATATTCGCCATTTTTCTTATTGCCACTTTGCCGACAATTTGGTTGCAGAAGCGGAGCATTTCCAGCTTGAAAACCCGCAACTCACATTGCGTGTCAGCGTGTTGGATTCGTTGCGACAGCAAACGATATTTGTCGATAATCGAGCTTTATTGCGGGCCGTTAAAAACTTGCTGAGTAATGCCGCGCGATTTGCGCAGCAAGAGATCCATCTCTCGTTGAACGAATCTGATGGGCAACTTTTTTTGGTGGTCGAAGACGATGGCCCCGGTATTGCGCCAGATGATATTGAACGTATTTTTGAGCCCTTTACTCAAGTGAATAATCAAGAGCGTAATAGTGAAAAAGGTCATGGTCTTGGGCTGGCGATTGTTAAACAGATCACTCGTTGGCATCAAGGCAAGGTTAGAGTAAAAGTAAATGGTTCAGCATTAGGGGGCGCATGTTTTGAACTGCAATGGCCGAAACAGATTTCTTTACCTAATGTGACCAAACTGGATACAAATGGTCAATAAACTGCTGACGATTTATTTGTATTGAGAATGCTACCTTGAATGGGTCGGTGAATCAGACCGCTCACAAGGAGTAAGCATGAATACCAAACTATTAGCGCTGTTTTTAAGCGGCGTATTTTTCTCATCCACCAGTGCCACTAAACCGATGGAATGGATCTCAGCCTTCAGCGATGGGGTCCGCTTAAATGACCAGCTCAGCCAAACCAATACGCAATCGAATGTGATGATGGATTACGCGCAACAAGATGCTGCAATGTATTTGGACGGTAGTGAAGTCGCCTTTCTTTCCACCAGTACCAGTTACCTCTTCTAATGCTTAATCACAGGAAAATATTATGTTTAAGTTAAACCAGTTGTTCGTGATCCTGAGTGTGCTCGCACTTATCGTGGGATGTAAAGCCGATGATTTGAAAGATGCGGATAAGCTGACTAAGCCTACGGTTAATGCTGGTGCTGATCAGATGTTAATACTGCCAGTAAATAGTATTACGTTGAGCGGAACGGCGAAATCTGAGTTATCAATATATGAAATTAAAACGAAGTCTTGGCGTCAAGTTTCTGGGCCTCAATCGCTTACCTTGATCAATGCAGATTCTCTGAAAGCAACGGCGTTTTATCCTACGATTGCTGGCACGTATGTTTTTGAATTATCAGTTAAAGACAGTGGTGGAAGAAGCAACAGTGACCAAATGCAGGTGATCATTCAGGCGGCCGCGCAAAGCATGCAGCGAGCCTATATGCAGCAGGTTGATATCGTTGCTTGGCAGTATGCTGATAGGAACCAAGGCATGCTGATCTTTAGTGATTTAGATTCGGTTTCTTTAACCGAATTGGACACTCAATTAGAGCATGCGCTGACCTCACTCAATAGCGCTGCTGAGTTTGAGCTACATTTTGCCGCCAATGCTGGGGGAAATATACAAACGGCTTTGTTGTTATTAAATGCCCTTTCTGCTCAAGGAGTTCCGATTTGTTTAAGTGAAAGTTCATCTTGCCACTCTTTGGAACAAGGGTTTTTATTGCAGACTGAACTGCCAGAGAGTATCAATTGCAGTGATGCACAAAGCTGTGTTACCGCTCTACTTCAGTATATTGAGGGTTAACTAGACTACTTAGTGACGTCAGTTTATAGAGCTATGATGTAAAGAAACGAAAAAGCCAGCTCGAAAGCTGGCTTTTTATCGTTCTCAATCGAGAAAATATGGTGGAGGGGGACGGATTCGAACCATCGAAGGCGGAGCCGGCAGATTTACAGTCTGCTCCCTTTGGCCACTCGGGAACCCCTCCGGGTGTTTTCCTATTCTAAAAATAGGCTTGAATGATGTTTTCCCAACGTATCAATCAAGGTTTCTCTTACGAGAGAATATGGTGGAGGGGGACGGATTCGAACCATCGAAGGCGGAGCCGGCAGATTTACAGTCTGCTCCCTTTGGCCACTCGGGAACCCCTCCGGGTATTTTCCTATTCTAAAAATAGGCTTGAATGATGTTTTCCCAACATATCAGTCAAGGTTTCTCTTACGAGAGAATATGGTGGAGGGGGACGGATTCGAACCATCGAAGGCGGAGCCGGCAGATTTACAGTCTGCTCCCTTTGGCCACTCGGGAACCCCTCCGGGTGTTTTCCTATTCTAAAAATAGGCTTGAATGATGTTTTCCCAACGTATCAATCAAGGTTTCTCTTGCGAGAGAATATGGTGGAGGGGGACGGATTCGAACCATCGAAGGCGGAGCCGGCAGATTTACAGTCTGCTCCCTTTGGCCACTCGGGAACCCCTCCAGAGGGTTTTCATACAATGTGATTTATAGTGTTTATAACGACACTATTGGCTCACAGTATGCTTAAACAACGTTTTCCCAACGCATTGCTCAAGTGCGGAGCGCATGATAGCAAACTCGCTCTCTCTGTAAAGCCTTTTTCTTATGATTTTGAATTGAATGCTGCCTTTTTGGGCAAAGGGGGGAGGAATGGATAGTTTTGCTCTATTTATACCCTTCCCAGTTGAAGCTCCAGCGGTGTTGGCTACGTTCGCTCACCCCAATCACATAGTTTATCTATGCTCATGGGGATGAATTTACTTGCCGCCTACCTGCAACTTCAGGTTGTTTGGGTATAGCCTGTGTGTGACGCCTAAAAAGCTGCCGGAGGAGGCTAAGTTATGACGCACGTACAGATATTTAATAAGATTTACACTCCTTGACGTTCGAGCGTCGTATAAGCAGTTACAATTCAATCAGTCTATTTATTGTTGAATAAAAACTATGAAAAACACGTCTATTCTTTCGTTAATGATGGTTACTTTGCTTACCACACCGTTAAGTGCGTTCGCTGCGCAAGCACCACAAGCCGTTGCGGTGGTCGCAGAGCGTGTGGCAACTCATCAAGTGTCTCAGTCTCTTTCACTGATTGGTAAATTAGAAGCTGAACGAGCAGTGGAGATCTCATCTGAAGTTTCGGGAAAGGTCAGCCATATTGCGATTAAAGCCAATCAAGAGGTCAAGAAAGGTCAGCTCTTAATTCAGCTTAATGATGATAAAGCCAAAGCCGCACTTTCAGAGGCTCAAGCCTATTTGAACGATGAACAGCGTAAGTTGAAAGAGTTTGAACGTTTGGTCAAACGGAACGCCATTACCCAAACGGAAATCGATGCGCAAAAAGCGAGTGTTGATATTGCTCAAGCACGTTTAGATGCAGCAAACGCAAATTTAAACGATCTGCGCATTAGCGCGCCATTTAATGGCACCGTTGGTTTTATTGATTTTAGTTTGGGCAAAATGGTCAGTGCAGGGACGGAATTGCTGACTTTAGATGACCTATCGGTGATGCAACTCGATATCCAAGTGCCAGAGCGTTACCTTTCGTTAATCAGTAAAGGTATGACGGTGACGGCGAAGAGTAATGCTTGGGCAAAAAACGAGTTTACCGGCAAAGTTGTGGGTATTGATTCACGCATTAACCGTGAAACCTTGAATTTGCGTGTCCGTATTCATTTCGATAACCAAGATGGCAAGCTAAAACCCGGGATGTTGCTTTCTACTAAGTTGAATTTCCCAGCGATTGAAGCGCCCATTATCCCCGTTCAAGCACTCGAATATTCAGGCACTAAACGCTATGTCTATGTGATTGATAGCAATAATAAAGTAATACGCACGGAAGTTTGGCTTGGCGCGCGGATCGACAATCAAGTGGTGATTGATAAAGGTTTAGCCATTGGCGATAAGATTGTGGTGCAAGGCATCGTGAATATGAGAAACGGCATTGTCGTTACTGAAGTCAATGTGGATGGTTCACCGATACAAAAGGATGACAAATAATGTGGTTATCCGATGTTTCAGTGAAGCGCCCTGTGGCGGCGGTGGTATTAAGCTTACTGTTGTGCGTTTTTGGTCTAGTGTCATTTTCTAAGCTTTCGGTCCGGGAAATGCCCGATATTGAAAGCCCGGTGGTTTCAATCAGTACTCGCTATGCAGGGGCTTCAGCTACCATCATTGAAAGCCAAATCACTTCTGTATTGGAAGATCAACTGGCGGGCATTAGCGGGATTGATGAAATTGAATCCACCACGCGCAATGGCATGTCACGGATTACCGTTACATTTGAACTGGGTTACGATCTCAATACTGGTGTGAGCGATATCCGCGACGCCGTTGCGAGAGCGCAGCGCTCATTACCGGATGAAGCAGATGATCCAACCGTATTCAAAAATAATGGCTCTGGTGAAGCTTCTTTGTACATTAATCTCAGTTCTTCAGAGATGGATCGAACCCAACTGACCGATTATATCGAACGAGCTTTGATTGACCGTTTTAGTTTAATCTCTGGCGTCAGTTCTGTGGATGTGTCTGGTGGTCTTTATAAGGTGATGTATGTCAAGCTCAAGCCGAATCTGATGGCTGGGCGTGGTGTCACGACTTCTGATATATCAAGTGCATTGCGCAGTGAAAATATTGAAAGCCCGGGCGGGGAAGTGCGTAACGATTCGACAGTAATGTCGGTGCGTACCGACCGAGCGTACAAAACGGCTCAAGATTTTGACTATTTGGTGGTTAAGCGCGCAAGTGACAATTCGCCGATTTACTTAAAAGATGTCGCGGATGTCTTCATCGGCGCTGAGAACGAAAACTCAACCTTCAAAAGCGACGGTGTGGTTAATGTGAGCATGGGCATTGTGCCACAGTCAGATGCTAACCCCTTGGATGTGGCGCAGCGTGTCCATCAAGAAGTCGATAATATTCAGCAGTTTCTACCCAAAGGAACGCGCTTGGCCATTGACTACGACTCGACCGTTTTTATTGATCGCTCAATTTCGGAAGTGTATAGCACACTGTTTATCACGGGTGGTTTAGTGATTTTGGTACTGTACATTTTTATCGGCCAAGTTCGGGCAACGCTAATCCCAGCCGTTACTGTGCCAGTATCATTGATCTCTTCTTTTATTGCCGCTTACTATTTCGGATTCTCCATTAACCTTATCACCTTGATGGCGCTGATTCTTTCCATCGGTTTGGTTGTTGATGACGCGATTGTGGTGGTGGAAAATATATTTCATCACATAGAACAGGGAGAGAAGCCACTGCTGGCGGCTTATAAAGGGACGCGCGAAGTCGGCTTTGCCGTGATTGCCACCACATTGGTATTAGTGATGGTCTTTTTACCGATCTCTTTTATGGACGGCATGGTCGGCCTGTTGTTCACCGAGTTCTCTGTACTTTTGGCCATGTCGGTTCTCTTTTCATCGCTAATAGCGTTAACTTTAACACCCGTTCTCGGTAGTAAGATTTTAAAGGTCAATGTCAAACCAAACCGTTTTAATCGTTTTGTTGATCGTGTTTTTGGCCGTTTAGAAGCGGGTTACAAATCCTCTTTACGTTTTGCTATCAGTTGGAAATGGGCTGCACCGCTCGTCATCCTTGCATGCGTTGGTGGCAGTTATTTTCTGATGCAGAAAGTGCCTTCTCAGCTTACGCCTTCAGAAGATCGCGGCGTTATTTTTGCCTTTGTGCGCGGAGCGGATGCGACCAGTTATAACCGGATGTCGGCCAATATGGATCTTGTTGAGCAGCGGTTAATGCCCTTGGTTGGCAAAGGTTTTCTCAAGTCGTTTAGTATTCAATCGCCTGCGTTCGGTGGGCAAGCGGGTGATCAGACGGGTTTTGTTATCATGATTTTGGATGACTGGAACGAACGAAGCATCACCGCTCAACAAGCATTAGGGCAGGTAAAAAAAGCGCTAACGGGAATTCCCGATGTACGAGTTATGCCCTTTATGCCCGGCTTTCGTGGTGGCTCTAACGAGCCTGTTCAGTTTGTGTTAGGTGGGTCAGACTATCCTGAACTCAAAAAATGGGCTGAATTGTTAAAAACGGAAGCTGAAAATTCCCCCTTTATGGAAGGTGCTGACACCAATTATTCCGAAAAGACACCTGAACTGGTGGTGACGATTGATAGGCAGCGTGCCGCGGAATTGGGGATCAGTGTCGCGGATATTTCAGATACGTTAGAAGTGATGCTCGGCGGGAAGAGTGAAACCAGCTTTGTTGAGCGTGGCGAAGAGTATGATGTTTATCTCCGTGGGGACGAAAATAGCTTCAATAACGCCTCCGATTTAAGCCAGATCTACATGAGAACCGCATCCGGTGAGCTTGTTACACTGGATGCACTTGCGAAAGTGGAAGAAGTGGCATCATCAATCCGCTTGTCTCATTACAATAAGCAAAAGGCGATCACGGTTACTGCAAATTTATCGGCTGGTTACACGTTGGGCGAAGCGCTTGATTTTCTAGATCAAAAAGCCATTGAAACGCTACCTAGTGATATTTCCATTAGTTACTCAGGTGAGTCAAAAGATTTTAAAGAAAACCAATCGAGCGTAGCCATTGTATTTGCGTTAGCGCTGCTTGTCGCTTATTTGGTACTAGCCGCCCAATTTGAAAGTTTTATCAACCCGTTAGTAGTGATGTTGACGGTGCCGATGGGTGTGTTTGGCGGCTTTCTTGGTCTATCAATTATGGGACAAGGTATCAACATCTATAGCCAAATTGGGATGATTATGCTGATCGGTATGGTGACCAAAAATGGCATTTTGATCGTTGAATTTGCCAACCAGCTGCGTGACCGGGGGGTTAAGTTTGAAAAAGCAATTATTGATGCTTCAGCAAGGCGCTTACGGCCAATCATGATGACCGCCTTTACTACTTTAGCTGGTTCCATCCCATTAATTATCTCGACAGGAGCAGGCTATGAAAGCCGAGTTGCGGTGGGTACGGTGATTTTCTTCGGTATGGGTTTTGCCACTTTAGTCACTCTGTTTGTTATCCCTGCTATGTATCGTTTGGTCTCGGCATCAACACGCTCTCCAGGTCATGTTGAAGCTGAACTTAATCAAGAACTGCTGCATGATGTTAAAACCAGAAGTGTTCACTGATTAACGTATCAAGAGCCTGCGCCCTGCAGGCTCTTCTTTGTTCACCGTTCACACCTATTCCATTCACCGTTATCTATGCCCATTAGATGAAATCACATGCGGCCGGCTTATCACATCAAGTTATTTGAACATACAAGCGAGATATCAAATGGTTAATGCCATTTTCGATAATCCATCAAAATAGCCAGTTCATTTTTCCTATTTAAATCTTAGGTATTAATTATAGATAGACTCAATTTTGAGACACCCATTGCAATGCGCCTTGCGATACTCTATCCACCTCTTTAATACAGAGACAAAATGAAGTGAATGCATCAGTAATGGCCATGGAAAATAAAAAACTCTCTATCCTCATCGTATGCATGGGAAATATATGCCGTTCACCGCTTTCTGAAGCTGTTTTGAGCCAAAAAGCGCAACAACATGGAATTAATTTATTTGTTGAAAGCGCTGGTACTGTGAATTATCAAGTGGGCCGAAAACCAGATCCCAAAGCAATATCTGTCGCTGAGCAGCGTGGCTATTCAATGTCAAATTTAAGAGCAAGGCAGGTTTGTTCTGAGGATTTCGAAAAATTTGATCTTATTTTTGCCTTAGATAAAGCCAACTTAGCGGATCTGATTGACATTTGTCCTGCTAAACATAAAGAGAAACTTTCACTGTTTCTATCGCATAGTCACATCGGTGTCACGGAAGTCCCTGATCCTTACAAAGGAAATATTCATATGTTTGAACGGGTTTTGGAACTGATAGAGAGCGGGGCCCAAGGGATCATCGAACATATATCTAAACAATATCAATTAAAGGAAAGTGCAATGAAACTTTGTGTGTAACACATAGAAAGTTTTATATGACTTTTTGATTACCCACCCCAAAAAACAAAGCAACAGTTTGGCAATTAATTTCTACTCATAGTTTGTAGGTAGGTGATTAAATGTGGGTGGTTAATAAGTTTTCTCTTATATACATAAAGCAAAAAAATGTGAAGAAAATGCGCATTCTAGAGGCGACATCTAGTGGCGGTAGCGTATTTAACCGTTGCTATTCACCATTTTTATCTACTTTTTGAAGAAATAGCGTTGAACAGTTTGTTCTTAACAGTCGTTTAGTTTAGCCCAAGGAAATAAATAAAGTGAAAAAAATACTCATTGCGTTTGGTACACGACCTGAAGCAATTAAAATGGCGCCTCTAGTTCATCAGCTTAAACAAGATAACCGCTTCGACACAAAAGTATGCGTCACTGGCCAGCACAGGGAAATGCTTGACCAGGTTTTAGAGTTGTTTGAAGTGGTGCCTGATTTTGATCTTAATATCATGGAACCAGGGCAAACACTGACGACAGTAACGACTAAAATCTTGAACGGTATGGAAACGGTTCTAAAAGACTTTCAACCAAACATTGTCTTAGTTCATGGCGATACCGCTACAACGTTTGCGACTTCACTTGCTTGTTATTATCAGCAAATTGCAGTCGGCCACGTTGAGGCTGGATTACGCACCGGCAATATTTATTCCCCTTGGCCTGAAGAAGCGAACCGCAAGCTTACGGGTGCATTGACTCACTATCATTTCGCACCAACGGCAACATCTCAACAAAATTTATTGGATGAAAATTATTGCCTCGAGAACATCCATATTACTGGGAATACCGTCATTGACGCCTTGTTTATGATCCGTAACAAGATTCACAACGAGCAAGATCTCAATGCTGCGCTGGCACACCAGTTTCCGATGCTTGATAATAATAAAAAACTCATTCTTGTTACAGGCCACCGTCGTGAAAGTTTTGGTGATGGATTTGAGCGTATTTGTGAAGCCTTATCCATCACAGCAAAGCGTCACCCTGACTGTCAAATTCTTTATCCGGTACATCTTAATCCGAATGTTCAAGAGCCCGTCAATCGTCTTTTAAAAGGCATTGAAAACATTTTCTTAGTGGATCCACAACAGTATTTGCCCTTTGTCTATTTGATGGACAGAGCACACATCATTTTAACCGATTCCGGTGGTATTCAAGAAGAGGCACCGTCGCTAGGGAAGCCTGTATTAGTGATGAGAGACACCACCGAACGACCTGAAGCGGTAAGCGCGGGTACGGTCAAACTAGTTGGGACTAACACACAACTGATTTGTGAAGAGTTAGACCGGTTGCTTAGTGATGAGCGCGCTTACCAACTCATGAGTCAAGCACACAATCCATACGGTGATGGCAAAGCCTGTCAACGTATCGCCGACATTCTAGCAAGATAAGATTTAAGGAAAATAAGATGTTTAATAAAGTTTCTGTGATTGGTTTAGGGTATATCGGCCTGCCAACGGCTGCCGTTATTGCTTCGCGTGGTATTGAAGTGATTGGCGTAGATGTCAATCAACACGCTGTCGATACAATCAACAAAGGTGAAATTCACATTGTCGAACCGGATTTAGATATCGTAGTTCGAAGTGCAGTGATGACTGGCAAACTAAAAGCAACTGTGACAGCTGAACCAGCTGATGCTTTCTTAGTGGCGGTACCCACACCATTTAAAGGTGATAATCACGAGCCTGATCTTAGCTATATAGAAGCCGCAGCCAAAGCGATTGCGCCAGTTCTGGAAAAAGGCAACTTGGTAGTGTTGGAAAGTACTTCCCCAGTCGGTGCGACAGAAAAGCTTTCCGCATGGCTAGCAGAGGCTCGTCCTGATTTAACTTTCCCACAGCATAAAGGTGACACGGCTGACATTAAGGTAGCGCATTGCCCAGAGCGAGTTTTACCGGGTTATGTACTACAAGAATTGGTCAGCAATGACCGAGTGATTGGTGGCATGAGTAAATCGTGTAGCGAGAAAGCGATGGCTCTGTATAAAACCTTTGTTAAAGGCGAATGCATCATCAGCAACTCTCGTACGGCGGAGATGGCGAAATTAACAGAAAACTCCTTTCGCGACGTCAATATTGCATTCGCGAACGAACTTTCCCTTATTTGTGAGAAATTAAAAATCAATGTTTGGGAATTAATTAAATTGGCCAACCGCCACCCTCGGGTCAACATATTAAATCCAGGACCAGGTGTTGGCGGGCACTGTATTGCAGTTGATCCTTGGTTTATTGTTAACAGCTGCCCAGAAGAAGCAAAACTGATTGCTGCTGCTCGTCATGTTAATGATGGTAAACCACACTGGGTCGTTGATCAGGTAAAACAAGCCGCAGATCAGTTCAAAAAGCCTGTTATTGCCTGCTTAGGTTTGGCCTTTAAAGCCGATATTGATGATTTACGTGAAAGCCCAGCTTTAGACATCACTTTGCATTTAGCACAAGACAATATTGGACAAATTCTAGCGGTAGAGCCAAATATCCACCAATTACCGGGTAAGTTAACAGAACATGATGTTGAGCTAGTCTCGCTAGAGCGTGCTTTAGAGTTAGCCAATATCGTTGTGGTGCTGGTTGATCACCGAGATTTTAAAGAAGCAGATAAAACGGCGTTTGCCAAGAAAGTAGTGATTGATACTCGTGGTGTTGTATAAAAGGAATTAAGATGAAAGTAACATTTTACGGTATTGGATATGTAGGCTTGGTGCAAGCGGCTGTCCTTGCCGATGCTGGCCATGACATTTGCTGCGTTGATATAGACGAAAGCCGCGTTGAAAATCTTAAAAAGGGCATTATTCCTATTTACGAGCCAGGTTTAACCGCATTGGTTGAGAAAAACTACCAAGAGGGACGCCTTAGCTTTACGACCGATCCCAAAGTTGGCGTGGATTTTGGCGATTTGCAGTTTATTGCGGTTGGCACTCCTCCAGATGAAGATGGCTCTGCGGATTTAAAGTATGTCCTTAAAGTCGCTGAAACGATTGCGACATATATGCAATCACCAAAAATTATTATTGATAAGTCAACCGTGCCAGTAGGCACTGCAGATAAAGTTAGGAATACTATCCAAGCTATACTGGATAATAAAGGGTCTAAATTAACGTTCTCCGTCGTCTCTAATCCAGAGTTTTTAAAAGAAGGTGCTGCGGTTGATGATTGTAAGCGTCCTGACCGAATAGTGATTGGTACAGACTCAAGAGAAGCCGAAGAGTTAATGCGAGAGCTTTATGCTCCTTTTAATAGAAATCATGAAAAAGTTATTGTGATGGATATTAAAAGTGCTGAACTTACTAAATATGCTGCGAATTGTATGCTTGCCACAAAAATTAGTTTCATGAATGAAATGGCAAATATTGCTGAGCGGGTGGGTGCAAACATAGAGCAAGTTCGTCAAGGGATCGGTTCTGATTCCAGAATTGGTTTTCAATTTATTTATCCTGGCTGTGGCTATGGCGGATCGTGTTTTCCTAAAGATGTACAAGCGCTAGTTCGCACTGCCGATGAAATAGGATATGAGTCTCAAATTCTCAAAGCCGTAGAAGCGGTGAATTATGCGCAGAAACATAAACTATTTGAATATATTACAAAAGAGTTTGGCCCTGATCTGTCGGGAAAAACATTCGCCATTTGGGGATTAAGTTTTAAACCAAATACGGATGATATGCGTGAAGCACCGAGTCGAGTATTGATGCAGCAGTTATGGGAGGCAGGAGCAAGAGTACAAGCCTATGACCCAAAATCGATGGAGGAAACTCAGCGCATTTATGGGAGCCGAGAGGATTTAATGCTTATGGGCACAAAAGAAGCTGCACTAACAAACGCCGATGCATTGATTATTTGTACTGAATGGCAAAGCTTTAAAGCTCCAGATTTTGTCAAAATTAAAGAGCAATTAAAACAAGCCGTATTGTTCGATGGCCGAAATCTATTTGATCCGATACGGATGACCAAAAAAGGTTTTGTTTACTATAGTATCGGTAGGAATAAGTTGTCATAAATACAACTTAAAAACCTTCTCGAACAGAGATTTTAGGTCATAGGAATGACAAATAATAAAAAAAAGGTAACGATAGGGATCTGTACCTATCGTCGCCCTGAACAATTAAAGGAATTATTGGTTTCAATATTTGAAGCAAATGATACCAGTGAATTTATCTTAACTATAGCCATAGTTGATAATGATGAAAACCGAAGTGCAAATGAAGTTGCAAGTCTATTTTATAATGAAAATATAAATGTAATTTATCATTGTGAGTTTTCAAGGAATATATCTGATGTGCGTAATAAATGCATTGGAATCGCAAATGATAATGAATCAGACTACATTCTTTTTTTAGATGATGATGAAACTATCTCACCTAATTACTTCATTAGTTTAGCCAAGATGCTTAATCAGTATGATACAGATGTTGTGATTGGTCCTGTGATAACTTGCTATTATCCACAGACATCTCAATGGGTAATTGTTTCTAAACTCTTTGAAAGAGTTAGAAAAAAAACAGGTACTATACTTTCTACTGGTAATACAGGGAATGCTCTTGTATCTATGGCATTAATAGAAAAAGTCGGACTATTCAATAGAGCATTTGGACAGTCTGGAGGAGAGGATTCTGAGTTTTTCTATCGGTGTAAACAACATGGGGCAAAACTGACTTGGTGCGATGAAACTGAAGTCTTCGAATATTTGTCTCTTGATAGAGCTAATTTACAGTATGCTATAAAAAGAGGCAGGAGGGGAGGGCAAACCTTTTCTAAAATAAGAAAAAATCATTATTCTCTAGATAAAAAAGCAATTATAATTACCACTAGATCAATAGTTGGACTATTTGGGGTGTTAGCTTCACTTCCACTTATTGCTTTCACTGGGAAAAGAAAGGGAACTATTTTATTGGTAAATTCCATTGCTAGGCTCGGTCAAATTGAGGGATTGTTTGGCAGAGAGACTAAAATGTATGGTGAGTAAATTAATAAAATTATTTTATCAATTGTGTGGCGTGATTGATGTAGCAACAATAAGTGCGGCTAATTTTTTAATATCTTTTTTTATTATTAGAGAGTTAGGACCTAAAGACTATGCAGTATACATGAATTTTTTTTCAGGATTAATGCTGATCTCTACGCTTCAAAATGCATTTTTCCATACAACCTTATCCGTAAAATATGCAAAAATCTCTGAATATGAAATAAAAATCAGGAAGAGTAATGCACTGTGTGTATTTGCTAATATTATTCATATGGCTCTTATTGTACCTGCATTCTTTTTGGTCAAATATTTTGAATTTGAAAATTCATTGTTTTTTTTGGTGTACTGCTCTTTTTTTCTATATTTAAGTAGAGATTTGTATCGAGTATATAACTATGTATTCGAGCTTCGTGGCACGATAGTGTTGTCTGCTATTGTTTCACTTTTTACTACTATGTTAGGTTTATTGTATTTGTTCTTTAATGAAAGTGATGTGACTCTTAATTATATATATTTAGTGTCTATAATATCGGGTGTTATATCAATAGTAATTATTACTTATAAACTTAAATTTAGGCTACCAACAATAAGTGAAATGAAAGTATCTTATTATGACTTATGGAGTGTAGGCCGTTGGTCTTCTGTTGGTTCGTTAGCGACTTGGGCACAAAATAATAGTTATACCTATTTAGCTACACTCATTATTGGCGTTGAAGCAACAGCGGTTTTAGCTATAGCTCGATTAATTGTTATGCCAATAAATCTAGTAGCTTCTGGTATCTATATGTCTGAAAAGCCTAGATGGGCTAAATTATATAAAAATGACAAAAATACACTTAAAAATGTCAGTGTAAAGATTATATTATCAATGTTTCTATTTATAACTGTTTATTCGATATTGGTATTAAGTAATTTTAACTATATAGAAATGATATTTGAAACTAAAGTTAGATTTGATCTATTATGCTGTTGGCTTTCTGTCTGCATGGTCCAAGTCTTTAAATTTTCAAACAGTAATATATTAAATGTAGCTGAGGAATTTAAATATTTAGCGGTTATGGGTGTTATTGTTTCTACTTTAGGCGTAGCCGCTTCAACAATATTCGGAACATATTATGGAGCCATTGGAATTATTGTTGGATACTTAATAGGTGAGCTTCTTCATTTCTGTTGTTCACAATATAAAATTATAAGTAAAAGGCTATTCTATGCAAATTAGCTATAAGAATTTCATATCTGGTCTGCTATTCGTATTCTTATTAAATTCTGCAGGAGTGTTTTCTCCATCATTGGCTGTTCGTGACAGTGATTTTGTGTCTGAAATTGAAATATCATCTAATATGGTTAATAGACTTATTATGTTGTCTTCATTCATGATTTCTATTGTTTTTTTGTTTAAAAATAATAAGGATTTTTTTAAAATTATTATTATAAAAGCTTGGCCTCTGTGGATATTGGTTCTGTATTCAATTATATCATGCCTTTGGTCTGAAATACCTTTGACTTCATTTACTAGATTATTACAACAAATATTTTTAATCACATTCATTTTGATGGTGATAAGATATTTAGATTTTAATGATATCTTCAATGTGCTAAAGTTTTTTGCTATCGCTATTGTTATTATTGGAGTGTTAAGTATTCCATTCTCTTTTGCTTGGCAAGATATTGGATTTAGAGCGATACATGGACACAAAAATACTGCAGGGTATATTTATGCTCTATCTTTATTGATAGTTATGTATGATATTTTCATTAATAAAAATAAGAATAAATTAAATTTATATTTGTTATTTACTGTTTTTGTTTTGCTTATAATATCAAAATCCAAGACATCGTTAGCGCTAGTGATATCATCTTCAATCTTCATATATATGCTGATTAATTACCAGTGGTTAAAAGCTAAAAATGTCATTTTATCTATATTTTTTACTTCTGGTTTTGTTTTTTTAGCCCTCCTTTTAGTTGATACGAGTATATTGTCTGATTATGGGCTTGATTTTACTGGTAGAGCTATAATATGGGACTTTGTGATATTCGAGATGAATGATTATAAATGGCTAGGTTTTGGTTATCGTTCTTTTTGGGGAGTTGGTGATGCTGGACTTAGCGTGTTATATGGTGGGGATTTTGATTTCTTTATTACAAAGTTAAATCAATCACATAATACTTACTTAGATATTTGGATAATGTTAGGTTATATTGGTGTGCCAATATTTATTGCATTTGTCATTCATTCCATATTTGAAATAACTCGTTCTAATTATTTATTCATAGCAATATTGTTTTTTTTGATCATTCATTCTTTTATGGAAACAGATTTCTTTAGAAGTAATAATTTATTATGGGTGCTTTATGTTCTTATCTATCTTTCTTCAATATGCCATAGGAAAATAATTAATGAATAGAAATGTTTTGTTTTTATCAAAAGATGCAAGTTGGCAAAGATATAGAAATGAAGTTCTCACTAAATTAACGCTTAACTATTACTGTAAAATTGATGTAATAACTGACGGTGAAATTAAAGATTATATAAAGCCATGTGCAAACTTAAACTATATATGCAGCACAGATATATTAAAATGGTCTAAACGTATTAATCTATTGCCTTATGCTTATAAATATATAATCCAATATAAACCGGATGTGATTCTAGCTCTTCCTAATAGTTCAAACCTAACCGAGCTAAGCTTATCTCTATTTTGTAAAATAACAAAAACAAAGCTTGTTTATTGGACGCATGGATACGACCATTGCCGCAGACCAGATAGTGGATTAAATGGTTTTTTAAATAAGATTAGAGTCTCTGTGATAAATAAATGTTTAAAGCAAGCAAATGCCATTATCGTGTTTTCTGAACCAGGGAAAGAATACCTTGTCGATAAAGGAATTGATAAGGAAAAGATATTTGTTGCTCCAAATACGCTTAATACAGAAAAGTTAATCAATAGCTATCTTCCTATAAAAGAAGAAGACATTAATAAATTCAAATCGGACAATAACATAGAAAATAAAACTGTATATCTTTTTTCAGGTCGTTTTAGATCTGGCAAACGGTTAGAAAACTTTATTAATGCTTTGGGAAAAGCAAAGAATAAAGATTCAGTAGCACTGGTTGTTGTCGGTGATGGAGAGATGAGAGAAAGCTGGCAAGAATTATGTAAATGTTTTGGTATACATGCATTGTTTTTAGGTGAGATTTTTGATGAAGATCGGCTTGCAATAATATTTAAAAGTGCTGATTGGTTTGTAATGCCTGGTTATGTAGGATTAGCCATTGTACATGCATTTAGCGCTGGTTTACCACTACTAAGTGAGGACATTTCGTTCCACAGTCCTGAAATAAATTTTTTGAAGCAAAATGTTAATGGAGTATTATTCAAAGAGAAAGATTTAAGTGCTTGGACTGCGTTTATTGAAGAGAAAGGGAATGATTTTCAGCTTAAAAATAGAATGTCTAAAGAGGCGTTAAATACAGTTCATAATGAAGCTAGTATAAATAATCAGATTCTTGCAATGTCTTTAGCCTTAGGTTTAGATAGAAATGTATAAAAGCTCACTTTATAAAAAGTCACCTATTTTTCTGCAAGAACTGATGATTAACATTAAATCGATTATATTTAAATTATTGAGAGAAAATTGGTTGTTTAAAAAAAGAATAAAAGAATTACATAATAACCAATATATCTCTAGAGAGAAATTGCTTGAGCAACAAAGAAGCCTATTAAAGATAACATTAGATCAGGCTAAGGAACACGTTTCCTTTTATAAAAATGTAAAATCATCTAATATTGATGATTTTCCGCTCATTGGTAAGGAAGATATTCGTATCGCTCCCTGTGCATTTCTAAATGATTCTAAAAAATTTTCTTATACTTTTAAGTCTCAGACTGGAGGTACGACAGGTAAGCCACTAAACCTCTATTCCGGATTATCCGCGATTATAGAAGATCATGCTCAAAGTCATCGACAATTGACATGGGCTGGTTATCTTCCAGGTGATAAGCGAGTCTGGTTACGAGCTGATCTTATTGTTCCTCTAGAGCAAAATACCTCACCTTATTGGCGTCACAACAGGATTGATAAAATGTTAATGATGTCTGTATATCATCTGAGCGAGGAAACAGTTCGACAATATTTAGAGCAATTACATAATTATAAACCAAAAATAATTCAAGCTTATCCATCTGCAATATTTCTGTTTGCTAATTTAATTGAGTCATTAGGGTTAGCAGTAAACCTAAAAATTAAAGGGATTGTCCTTTCATCGGAATCTTGTTCTGATAATCAGAAACTAGTAATCGAACGCGTTTTTAATTGTAAGGTTTTTAGTTGGTATGGATTGAGTGAAAGGGTGGCAACGGCAGGTACGTGTAAATACGGTAAGATGCATTTAATTGAAGACTATGGCTATTATGAGTTTTCTGATGATAAATTAATTGCGACGGGATTCCATAACTCTAAAATGCCATTAATTAGGTATAACACAGAAGACATATTCTCTGGTGTTAGTTCCGAATTCAATCAATGTGAATGTGGTCTTCCATTTTTAACAATTAAAAGTATTCAAGGTAGAGAAGGTGAGTTTCTACTGTCAACTTCAGGGCGTAAGGTGCTTATTTTTAACCATATCCCAAAAAATGTGTGTGGTTTGGTTGAGCTTCAGCTTAAGCAAAAAAGAATAGATGAAATAATAGCTTTAGTTGTTGTTGATCGTCGATATGATCAACAATCAGAAAAAATTCTAGAAAAAAATATTAAAACATATTTTGGAGAAGATATGCGTGTTCTTGTTAAGAAAGTTTCATCCATTCCAAGAACAAAAAATGGAAAATTTAGGCAAGCGATTTTAGAGTTGGAACCTTAAAATGTTTAAAAGACAAATTCTTGTAAGTGACGCATCGAATGTTGAAGTTTCTGTCCCCAGTACATTCAGATGTATTGATTTTACTAAGTATTCAATTTATTTTGATAGTCATAATAAAGTATACCAGTACATAGGTAGATTTTTCTCCCTATTAATTGTAGGTGAGATAGTACATCCACAGTTTGATTCATTTGACTTAAGGATTATTGTTAATGAACTTGACAATTCAGATATAAGTTTTCCAATCATCAATAAATCTCTATCGAGGTGCTGTGGAAGATACTATTTATTTTATAGTGATAGTAAAGTTGATATGTTAAGAGCTGATGCAACATCACTTGCGCAAATTAATTTTTCTAGTAGTTACGGTTTGATAGCGACAGACATTAGTCTCTTGCAATATCAAAGTATTAAGCTTACACATAATGAAGAAGCCTATAAATTTTATAAGGAAGTCTTTCCAAAAAAAGGAAATGGTAATGCTTGGATCGGGCATGAAACTATCTTTAATGAGATAGAAAAAGTACTTCCTAACCATGCTTTAAGTATTAGAGATATGAAAGTTGTTCGTTATTGGCCTCAAGTTGAATTTAAGTACCATGATATTAATCAGGTTGTGACAGAAGTTGCAGAAGAACTTAAAGCCATTTTAAAAGCTTTTTCTGAAGTATCACCATTATCAATCGCTGTTACAGCAGGTAATGATTCTAGGGTGATGGCCGCTGCTACAAAAGAAATTAAACATAGATGCTATTACTTTATTGATAAGTTGAAAAATTTAAATGACGATCATCCGGATATTGTCATCGGTAAGAGGATTTGTGATACACTTGGAGTGAAATATACGATCCATACTGATTTTTTAGATGTGGATAAAATACCTGATTCATTTAAAAATGAATATTCCAATTCTGTTTTTTACGCTACTGAAAAACGGCTCCCAGAAGTCTATAACTATTCTATAATCTTGCCTGAACATATCAACGTTTGCGGCGTCGGGGAATTTGGTCGATCTGTATATGGTACACCTAAAGAAAATATCGAAAGTAATTATTTGTGTTTTAAATATCAGTGTGTAAATTCACGCTTCTCCAATTTTCAGACAAATTTATGGTTAGCTGGTTGTAAAGAACATTTATATGCTAGCTCTTATCCCAAGAACTCATTATATTACATTGAACAAAAACTAGGTAACTGGGGGGCAGTTGGTAATTCTGAGTCAGATATAGCATTTGAGGAAGTCAATCCATTTGCTACACACTACATTATTGAACGTATGATTTGCTTGCCATACAAATATACAAAATACTATAACAATATTTTATTTAAAGAAATCATTCACTATCTAGCACCAGAAATTAGTTGTATACCAATAAATCCTCCTAGAAACTTTAAAGGGAAAATTGTTGATTATATAAAATCAGGATTGTTATTTAATATTATTGAACGATATAGGTATATAACGAAGAATATTATTGGGAATAAGGTGGCGTGATGAATTTGATATGTTTTTATCGTATATCTCACTGGGCATACGTGAATCGAATTCCATTGATCCCAAATGTTATAAAAATTATTTCTTTTTTACTATTTAATTCCGTTGTCCCAGCTTCTGTGAAAATAGGGAAAAATTCCCGTTTTATGTATGGAGGGATAGGATGTGTCATTCATAAAAAATCGATTATTGGTAATAATGTTTGCTTAGGCCAGGGTATTACAATAGGAAGAAAGCTAAAAGAGTCATGTCCAGAGATAGGAAATGATGTATATATTGGTGCTGGCGCAAGGATTTTGGGTGACATAAAAGTTGGAAATAATATAATAATTGGAGCAAACGCTGTTGTTATTAATAGCATTCCAGATAACTCAATAGTTGCGGGTTCTCCGGCTAAGGTTGTGAAGATGATTGAACATTCTATTTGGCAAGAATTAGGTGACCTACTTTGATTAGTGTGGAAGATATCGTCTCTTCTTTATTAAGAGATGCAAAAATTAATGATTATGCTGGAAAGGATCCTTTTGATGGGTTAAATAGTAAATTTTTTTATTTTTTTCCTAGAGCCAAAACGGGCTTACTTGGTTTATTTTGGACTCAACTTCATAAGCGCTCTGCCATTAATTTTAGAACAGTATTCTTTGTTCCTGACAAGCGAAATCCTAAAGGGATTGGGTTATTTATTTTAGGCTTATTAGAAAACTATCAGTCAACAAATGAGCAGAGTTACCTAGATGAAGCGGTAGAGTTGGCTAATTGGTTGTTAACACAGCAGAGTGATAGAACTTTGTGGGGGCACAGCTGCTGGGGTTATCATTTTGATTGGAATGCACGCGCATTCTTTGTGCCAAAAGGTAAACCTAATGTAATCACGACTGTCTATGTTGCACAAGCACTTTGGGCGTTGGGGGAGATTATTAATAGTGATAAATATCGTGAGCCAGCAATTGATTCTGCGAATTTTATAGTTAAACATCTCTACACAGAACTAGATGGTGAATGTTTTTTCTCTTACATCCCAGGAGAGACCGCACTAGTATACAACGCCAGTTTATGGGGTGCCGCTTGGGTCGCAAAAATTGCTAGTATTACAGGTAATAGCCAGTATAAGAAATTGTCCTTAGCTGTTGCAAGACAATCAGTTTTAGCTCAAAGTTATGACGGTTCTTGGGTCTATGGTACAAGACACCACCATCAGTTTATCGACTCTTTCCATACGGGGTACAACTTAGAAGCCCTAACTCTATTGGCTGATTCTTTAAGTACGGATGAGTTTAAATCAAGTATTGAACTTGGCTTTAAATTTTATAAAACCCAATTTTTTGAAGCAGATGGTACTGCTAAGTATTACCATAATAACCGCTATCCTCTTGATATGCATAGCGTATCTCAGGCTGTGCTTACTCTGCTTAAAGTTGGTGGTACGGCTGATGACTTAATTATGGCCGATAGAATAATAAGTAATGCTATTGAAATATTATACTTAAAGAATAAGCGGAGATTTGTTTATCAGAAGAATCAATATTATACAAATAAAATTGATTATATTCGCTGGACAAAAGCATGGGTTTATTATTCGTTCTCATATTATCAACGTTATATTTTTTTGAATAAAAATTGAATTGATAATTTTATTACACATGGCGGTCATTAATTAGATGAAACGTATAGAATTTTTGGGATCTCCTATGGATATTGCTACAATGTCCGAGACAGTATCATTCATTGAGAATAAGATAAGCGAAGGTGTTTTTTTACAACATGTTGTAGTTAATGTGGCTAAGCTAGTAAATATGCAGACCGATCCTACGTTATCTGATTCAGTCAAGGGATGCGACTTAATTAATATTGATGGAATGGGAGTCGTTTTTGGTGCTCGATTTATGGGGCATAATGTTCCTGAGCGAGTAGCTGGTGTTGATCTATTTTACAATTTATTAGAAATGAGTGCTGGACGAGACTTCCCAGTGTTTTTACTTGGAGCAACATCTGACGTGGTCACTCAGACTGCGGATAAGGTTAAAAGACTTTATCCAGAATTGATTATTGCTGGTTACCATGACGGATATTTTTGGGATAATGAAGAGTTTGTTGTAAATAAAGTTAAGGAATCGGGAGCTAAGCTTTTATTCGTAGCAATTACTTCACCAAAAAAGGAAAATTTTATTAATAAATGGAAAGATGAACTAGGTGTTAACTTCGTTATGGGAGTCGGTGGGACATTTGATGTTGTTGCTGGCAAAGTAAATCGAGCCCCAGTTTGGATGCAAAATTCTGGTTTGGAATGGTTATACCGTATCATTCAAGAGCCTAGAAGAATGTGGAAGAGATATCTTGTTACTAATAGCAAATTTTTATTTTTATTATTGAAAGAAAAATTTTTATAGGATGAATTTGTATTTGTTTCTATTTTAACTATGGTTGATTTTTGTAAAGTTTTTTACTAGCGCTTTTCTAGTTGTGACTAATAGAGTGGCTAGAGTGGCATTTCTTAAAATGAAATTTTATAAGAGAAATTTGTCTCATATTTGATTCGTCTCATATTTGAGTCTGTATCTCATCGAAGTGTCGTTGTAATAAGATGCACGTCTACTGATAATTATGTCACCTTATCCATGTTCGCAAGGTATCTGCATTATGCTGGCCTTGCTAACCGTACTTTTAGCCTATCGAACGCAGTTTGGTTGGGAAGGTATGCATATTTAGTAGAGGGAAACTTTTTCATGACAATAAAATATTTGGTTTTCGCTGTAGGAATGATCTCATTGGGTGGCTCAATGGTTCAAGCTGCAGATCAGGAAGGTTGCATTATTAGCCGGAAAACCGGAGATAAGTACTGCCTAAATATAGGGCAGCGTTCAGAATATTCGCTACCATCTTGGATTTATAATCATCAAGTTGATGTTTTAGCACCTAGTGGTGTTTCAGTGATGCTCAGTGACTGGGATAATTTATCTTACAATCGCTTGGCAGTTTTTGACCATTATACTGATAACAGTGAGTTAAAAAATGTTAAAGCATTGAACGGGCAGGCTCTAGATTTTTCTCATCCTCGTTCCATGCGTGTCCTTGCATCGGAACTTTATCCTGAAGCTTGTATCGTGAGCCGTGAAAATGGTGAGCGTTTTTGTCTTAAAGAAGGTGAGCGTTCTGGTTATTCGCTCCCTTCCTATATCTATGGACATGCTGTCGATATAGTCGCTCCAGAAGGTCTTGGAGTGATACTTAGTGATTGGGATAATTTGTCCTATAACCGTTTAGCTGTTTTCGGTGGTAATACATCTAATGCACAACTGAAATCAGTGAAAGCTTACAATGGTGAACTCCTTGATTTTTCACACCCTCGTTCTATGCGAGTTGTGTCATTTGATGTACCTTCTGACACCATTAGCACGCAGTTGAAATGGTCATGGCAAGGCGGTGGCTTTAAGCCATTATCGAATCAAGTGATGGCGACTCCAGTTGTTGCTCAACTGAATGATGATAATGGCGATGGTAATATTGATGAAAAAGACATTGCTGACCTTATCGTTGTGACGTTTGAAGGGAGCAAGTATGTTAACGGAGGCCTAGTTCGAGCTTTAAGCGGTGTTGATGGCTCGGAGTTGTGGTCTTATGAGCAAGGTGAAGCCATTGCTGACGCAAGATATTCACCAGCTGTCGCTGATTTAGATGGTGATGGTGTAGTTGAAATCGTTACAACCAATACATCTAGCCCCTATTTAAATATTTTGGATAACAACGGTCATGTAAAGAAACAGATTCTCAAAGCACAAACTGGAGGCCGTTCAGTTGGCTCTATAACCCTCGCAGATCTTGATGGGGACGGTAGTGTCGAGATTCTATCTTCAGATGGCGTTTATAATTACGAGTCAGGTCTTGTATTTAGTCATCCTTGGGCCCCATCTTCTATTAATGTGGATATCGATGGCGATAATTCGCAAGAGGTCTTTTCTGGTGGTGTAATGTACCAAAACAGTGGTGCCGTCAATTGGCAGTATCTAGCCAATGATATGGTGTGGTTTTCATCGCTCGTTAATTTGGATAACGATGAGCGTCCAGAAATTGTGGCTTCGGTCCCGGCAGCTTTCGCAACAGGCGAAAATGCACGATTTGCTGTTTTAGAACACGACGGTACCGTAAAGTGGGAAGTGAATAACAGTACAAATCCAGGTGGTGGCGTACAAGCTGTTTCTAATTTCTTAGGTAAAGCCAAAGTTATCGAAAACAATGAATGGTCAAAAGTCTATGGATATCGTTCTCATACTAATCCATCGACGATTACTATCACATCGGATGCTAAATTATCAGTACGCTCTGGTTTAGCGATTGATGCTGTGGGGAGCTCAGCTCAATCACTTATTGGTGGCCGTGGTGGTAACCTTAGCCAACCAGTCAATATCAAAGACGTCAAATCTGTTGATGTTACTTGGGGTAAGTATTATTGGGGTGGTTATCATGTCGTTGCGCTCGATTTCAGAATGAGTAATAGCAGTATTATTAGGATGGGGTCGAAAAAGTACGCGTATTCTAAGCAGACCGAGAGTTTTAATGTGCCAGCCGATAGCCAAATTAAGAGTATCAAAGTGTGGACTGAGGGGTGGCTAGTTGATGGTTTGCAATTTGAATTGGCTTCTCGTAGTGGCTCTAATGATATTGATGTGAAAGGCATTGTTTACGCTGGATATACTGCTGTGGATATGTACAACAGTAAAGGTGATCGCGTCTGGTCTGCTGCTAACGATGATACTGGCAGTGGTAAAATTGGTGTTTCTGCTTACGATTTTGATGGCGATGGTATTGATGAAGTTATTGTTCAGGATCATGCCAGAGTGCGAATTCTTGATGGACGAACGGGCCAGGAAAGAGCCTCTTTCGCGCATTCGACCTCAACCTTGTGGGAGTACCCGATTGTTGTTGATCTTGCGGGGGATAACAACGCAGAGCTGATTGTTGTTGCGAATGATTTTGATAAAAACTATGTCGTTAACCATGGTGTGTTTGTTTATGAATCTGCGGACAGTGCAAAACCTTGGAAGAATGCAACTCGCATCTGGAACCAGCATGCTTTCCATCTGACGAATGTTACTCAAGATGGTGTAGTGCCTACAAATGCGACACCAAGTTGGTTGAGCCATAATACATACCGTTCGAGTACATTACGTGCAACGGTGGGTGGTGAGTCTCCAATTTTTGGTTACTCAAATACTCAGCAATCACAACGTGTAGTGACGGCGGATAACCAGATGTATCTGCGTTCTGGTTTTGCGATCGATGCGATCGGCACGACGGCCAATAACTTGGTGGGCGGCCCGGTACAAGGTACTAACGGTGGTGTGCTAAGAGCACCGATTGCTCTTGATCAATTGCAATCCGTGGAAGTTACCTCTGGTCTTTATAACTGGGGTGGTTACCACATAGTGGCGATTAAGTTCACGATGAAGGATGGCTCTAGCGTGTTATTGGGTTCAAGCCACTATGCGAGCAACAAAAAAGTTGAAACGTACACTGTGCCGCAAGGTAAACGCATCAAGCAGATCAATGTTTGGACTGGTGGCTGGTTAGTTGAAGGCTTGCAGTTTGTATTCGATTAATTGATATCGTTTTAATTCAATAATTGAAAATCCCTCGAGACAATCGAGGGATTTTTATTAACCAGATATGGAGTAGGAATTGTTTTGGACGTATACCATTCGCGGTGTTGGATACATTCGTTTACCTGCAACTTAAAGTCGTTTTTATATATCAGGAATATTTTGAACGAGTGACCAGACTCGGCATTGAATTTGACCAGTGTCCCATCAATAAACACAGCAAGAAATAAAGTGTTGTTGCGGGAGCTTGAAGTGGGAAATCAACACTCATGTGTATCAACATACCAATAATAGCCATCATGGATGATAAACCGATCCCTTTCATCAATTTATTTCTGCGGTTTTTAAACGCATAAAATGCGCGTTGGGCGGCGACTAAGATCATTACACCCAATATCGAAACCATGGCAAGGCCTGATTCTAAGGCGAATTGGATGTAGTCATTATGGGCATGATCGTAAAACAGTTTTACTTTTCCTTGATTGTAGGAAGGAAAAGTGGAGTAGAAAGTACCAGCCCCAAAGCCAGTCAGAGGCCTTTCTTGTATTGCAACTAGGGAATATCTGACAACATCATCTCTTGATTCACTTTCCAAGCTAGTTTCAATAAGACGTTGTTTGACTTTCTCCAATCCAAACCATTGGCTCACGATGAACGTATCAATGATGAATAAACTGATTATAAGCACATAAACACTTTTGGGTTTCGGTTTGTAAAACAATAGCAACAGCACACAACCTACGGTTAAGGCGATAAAGAAAGCCATATTTCCCATTCTTGAGCGTGTTAAGACTAATGCAATCACCATGATCACGAGCCCTAAACGTACAAAGGCTTTATCAGACAGCAACACGGCTAAAAACTGTTTAGTGATATTTCTAAATCCGGTTTTGTGTGAGCTATCGAGTTTTGCAATTAATAAGCCAAATCCAATGCAGAGATTCAGCATCAAGAAGTTTGCCAGATGATTATGATAGACAAAGCTTCCGGAGGCTCTATTTCCTAGTGGCAGCTTGAAAATTATCGAATGATCTAGGTTGAGTAGCAAAATCACGCCAGCGTAAAAGCCTTGGCAAATTCCACTGCTAACCATGACTACTGCGAGAAGTTTTAATTTTTTAGGTGTATCGATGAGGACAAGAGCAATAAGACAAAACTGGAAATAGTGGAGCGATTTGATTGCAGAGACAAAGACTAAACTAGGATCCTGAGTTATACCAAGTTGTGGAATACTTTGGATGAATGACCAGCAAGTGATAAGTGCGATGGGAATGATGACTAATTTTCCCCTTATCAGACAGTTTTTCCAATGCTCAAAAGAGTAGTTGAATAAACAGGCAATAAGCAGCAATGCAATCCAGATTTCATTGAATGACCATGCTAATGGGCGATTACTACCTAAAGGTATGGGCAGCCAAAATACAAAAATGAGAAATATTGGGAAAATGGATTTTTCTATTAGACGCATACTATTAATATCAATTAAGAAGGGCAGGAATATACCTGCCCTAAACTGGATGAAAGCATCGAATTAAACGATCAGTTTGGTGAAGCGGTACCACCACCACTGCCATTGCCGGTTCCAAGTGTAGTGGTGTTACCTGGCACCGTTGCGACTGGAGGTAAGCCACCAGGTAAAGCCGATGGAGTACCTGCCGCTGTCGGTTCAGTAATGGTCGCTGGGTCAGCGCCACCGGAGATTGCAGCAACAATCACATCAGTTGAGTCCATTAAATCCATTGCAATAACAGCATCAACGATAGCTTGAGCTGACTCTGGTGATTTAGTGACAGCAAGCTGAATGACTTCAGAACGCATCTCTTGAGGTGCATTTTTAACGAGTATTGCAGTCAAAGCTGCGACTTGGTCACTCGATATATGGTCAAATACCGTATTGAAGATATCGAGTGCTAGTTGTGGGTGTAGAGTAGACGCTAGGTCCGCCATTTCTAGTGCCATGCTTGGGCATAGTTTCATTAAAGCTTGCAGAGAAATAATGGCATCGTCTGCTTGTTCTAGGCTGGCTCTTATTGTGTCTGTGGCCACTTTATGGTTTTTATAAAGTGAACAAGTAATTTCTGTTTCGGCATATAACCTTGAACTAGCCAGCAAAGCTGAAATAGCAATCCAAAATATCCATAGTGATTTTTTCATTGGTAAGTCCTAAAAGCCTACGATTTACTGTTGCGATGATTATAAGTGAAGTAGTACATCCAGTGATATCGTACTTCTGTTAATAAGGGTTCGATTCTCATTCTTAAGGCGTTTTTATGCGCGAGGTTGTCTTAGTTTGGAGCATAAGTTTGAAGATTGAAGTCTGCTAGTAACGTAATAGATTATTGAGGCCATTGTTATACCAAGTAAGCTTGCCCCTAAATCGAGCAAAGAGAATGATCGTGAACGCGATAACATTTGTAAACTTTCATCAATTACGCAACAGGTCGAGACGATAACTATGGCGAGAAAGATGCTCTGTATAGGGGGAAGAGTGGCGGAAATTACTCGGATAAAAACCAAGGTAATGAATAGCGCAAGTGTAAAGTGGAGATAAATATCACCGCCGAGTGACTTTTCCAAAAATATCGGTATTTCAGCATGAATATTCAGTGTTTTTGCCAGTGATAGCGAAGCCGTACCAAGAGAAAGCAAGGCTAACATGAACAAGGCGATAGGCCGGTTTATTGAATAATGTTTTATCATCGAGATCACTCTAGCGCTCTCTTGCAGAGATTATTTTTCTCAGTATAACGTTGAGGGTTATAAATAATAGCTGCACAGGTAAATTTTAAGAGACCGTTTGATTTTAGATACTGGTAGGCTTCTCCTCGGCTTTGAGGATGAGCTAATGCTCTTGCGGCGTGATCAATAATGATAGTTCGCTGCGGCGCTGAAAAAATAGACCAATGGTTAAGGCCAATCTGGGAAAGTGTGTTGTTCACTTTGGGTGTAAAAGGCCCATATCTGTCGGCTTGCGCAAAATAGAGATCAATATTTTCCCCTTTCAACTGAGTTTCAATCACCAATAAATCAGCCCATGTATCTGACCAAGTGGGTCTCAATAATGCACTTTCCAAGTAGGCCTTTTTTGCATTGAGCAAGCGGCTCTCTTTATCTACATCATCGCCCAAATAGGCTTCCCACTCATAGACCTTACCCAGTAAATTGTGGTAATGAGGATGGTCTCTGTGGTGTTGTAGGGCCTTTAGTATCATGAGTTTTGTCTCATTCACTTGCTCTAAAGTTACACCATCACTGTGCTTTGTCCAGTAGTCGATATTTCTTTCTGTTGCTAGCGCGTAAATGGACGCCGTCAAAAAATGAAATGCAAAATAGAGAGTAACGAGTGCAGTTAGCCCAATGCTCAAACGCAAAGCATGGGCTAAAAAAGGGTGATTCACGACCTTCATGGTTATTTTTCTGGGCCGTAATAGGATTGATATTGATGATAACCGCTATAATTAGAGGCTTTTTTGGTGTTCAGTTTGTTCAATATGACACCATCAATTCTCGCTCCTTGCTGCGTTAAGCGTCCAACCACATCTCTAGCTACTTTAGTGCGTGTGTGTGGAGCATTGATCACGAGTATGGTCGAGTCCACGTACTGCGACAGCATAAATGCATCACTCACGGCTAAACATGGAGGTGTATCAATCACAATTCTGCTATAGCGTGTCTTTAGCTCTTCGAGTAGTGAGGCAAACTTAGGCGAGGAGATAAGTTCAAGAGGATTGTCTGTCACGACTCCTGCAGCCAAAACATCAAGCCCTGATTCTTCATCGGTATAGAGACACTCTTCTATGGTATGCGTACCTATGAGCAAGTTGCTCATTCCTGGCTGTGAACCAGAGATGCCAAAACGGTGTGCAACCGACGGTTTTCTCAAATCGCAGTCAATCAGCAGTGTTTTTTCCATTTGTGCCAGTGAAAAAGCCAAATTGATACTCGAGGTTGTTTTTCCTTCCTCAGGTAGTGAAGAAGTAACCATTACCACATGATGATCTTTGTTGGTGTTGGCAAGTAAATAACCAGTCCGAACGGTTCTAATCGCTTCTGTTAGCTCTCGGTGTTTCGAATCAAAATAGGTTTTGAGCGTCAGGGGACCTCGAGTTTTAATTGCCGGTATAATACCGAGTAAGCTTAGTGATAACTGTTTTTCGACCTGTTTTACATCGAGGAATGTATCATTTACCGCATCAGCAATGAAAGCAACAACACACGCCAAACCAAACGAAGCGACAAACGCTAACAATACAATCAGTTTACGATTCGGTTTACTTGGGGCGAGGGGCGGATTGGCAAAATCGGTAAAACGAGCAATCGTAGCATTAAAGTCGCTCGATGCACTGGTCTCTTTTTGACGACTTAAAAAGAGATCAAACAGCTCTCGGTTTGTTTGGACTTCGCGCTTTAGCTCTGAATATCGTGCATTTTTTACGGAAAGGCTTTGAAACTCTGATTTGCGTTTCTCAAGTTCCCGGTGTAAAGAACTCTCTGCTTGCTTAGCAGCCTGTAACTCATTGTTGATCCCGTTTAGTAGTTGTTTTAGTTCGGAATTTAAATTGCGTTTAACAGAGGCTAGTTCGGCTTGAGCTGATTTTAGCTTTGGGTGTTTGTCACCATAACGTTTTGATAGTTCCGAGACTTTCTTTTCAGCTTGCACTTCAGCCAATTTGACATCTCGTATCGTCGGGTGGTTAGAGATCTCTGGGATAGATGCAAGGGCAGAGAGGTCACCATCTTGACGGCTGTACGTTTGAGCGACCAAATAAAGAGTCTCAGCTGCAACGCGTCTGTCTCTCGTTTTATTCAATTGAGAGGTCAGTTCTTCAAGTTCTTGAGATGCTAGGCTTTCAACGCCTTGGATATCAACTAGTCCTTCAGATTTTAAAAATGTTTGTAGTTGAGCTTCTGACTTTTTTAGTTGTTCGCGCAAATCACCCATGCGGTTGTTGAGCCAGCTATTCGCCTTCAGTTCAACTTGAAGTTTGTCTTCGATATGACTATCCATAAAGACGTTACCAATCTCATTGGCAATTTGAGCCGATAATTTAGGGTCTTTACTGGTGTAGAAAATATTCACTAGTTGAGTTTTTCTTATTGGGCTAACTTCTAGCCCACGCTTAAACTTAGCCAGAACCAATCGGCTAGTCCGATAGTTTTGGTCTTCCTGTGATATTTCCGCTGGCTCTTTCTTGAACGATTTTAGAACAGGAAACCATTCCAATACATCGAATTTAAACCCAGTTTTTTGATTATTTTCTACAGTAGGGTCAAATTCTGGGTGGCTGGCAAGGTTAAGGCGTTTAATGACTTCCTCTGCGACTCGGTCTGATTTCAAGATCTCTATTTGAGTCAAATAGTATTCTTGGCTTTTGGTATCTAAACCATAGATGTCTTCAATCGAAACAGCTTTTGCTTGCTTTGATTCGATGATCAGTGAGGCGCGAGCGGTATATTGCGAAGGGATTGACAATGCAATCAATACGGCGATGGCGGTAACCATTGTAGAAAAAAGTAGAATACGCCATTTATAGTTGAGAAGAACATGAAAATACTGACGAATATCAATAACTTCATCTGAGTTCAAGTGATTTTTAATTAAAGAGTTTTCCATACAACTAAGTTACCTAAAAAAAGCTTTCTTCTACGGTGAGAATGTCACCAGGCTGAATTTTATGAAGCAATGTTACTTTTACTGGCTTGGCCTCAGGAGCATCACTTGATGATATATAGATCTTAGTTTTAGACGCTCGCTCAGTGAATCCACCCGCAATCGTAATGGCTTTGTTTACGGTTAACCCCGGATGATACGGGTAACTCCCGGATATTTTCACTTGTCCGTTGATAAAATAGGGACGATATTCGACTATGCTGACAAAAACATTGGGATTAACCAGATACCCATCGATTAAACCATTGTGGATAACAGTTTTTACTTCCTCAATCGTTTTTCCTTTCAGTTTAATTCGTCCCAAAAAAGGGTAATCAATGTTACCACTGTCACCCACACGCGTTTCAATAGATAACTCTGGTTCATCATAAACTTGAATCCGAATTTGATCCCCAACGCCTAACTTATAAAAACTCTCATTGGCCAATGTTGACCAGGAAAGACAACTCAATAGAATGACTAAGAAGTACTTCATCGTAAGTTACATCACACCTTCAATAGCAAAGTAATAAACATTTTGATCGTAGCTTAACGAACTGATGCTGGAATCTCTCGATTCAAGTTGGTAGCCGACTTTGAATGTTAGCCAACGACGAAAATCGTAGCTTAATGAAAGTGTTACCTTACTGGTGTCATCGTCGCGAGCAGTGCTGGTGTAATTCTCGCTTAATAGAGAATAATCGACGTTAGAAGAGATGATGTCACTCCAATTGTGTGTCCAATTTGCGTTATACACTTTGGTATCGATTGAATCACCTGTACCGTCAGTATCGGTTGATTTACGATTTGTTTTCAACTGCACTGCAGAGTATGTGCGGATGAGATAAGTGACATCAATATCCCATGAAAAAGAGTCGAAATCTTCCCTAGAAGAGGATTCAAAATCTTTATGTTGCATACCGACCTTGGCATTTCCCTGCAGTTTCCCTGTTGCGTCCCACGAGGTACCAACATATCCCATATAATGGGTGCTGTCTTTGAGAGTTGAGCCTGGGGCTATATCACTATAATGCCTATCATTAACGATAATTTGGAAAACCAACGATGTTTTTGGCAGCGCTTTATAGTATAGAGAGCTGTTGAATCGTAATTCATCCCAATTTTGGTATTGAGTAATATTTTGGTTGTTTTTATAGTCCAAATTGCCCCAGCCAAGGTTGGTTTCTATTCGACCTTTGGCGTCTTCACCACCAAAACCGTAACCGAGGTTGAAGTTATTGGTGTTGTATTCGTTGTACGACAAATTGAGTGTCGTATCGTTATCACCACGCTGTTCATGAGTTAATGCAAGAGCATAGCTGAAGTCAACTCGATGCTTGGAATTGAGCTCCCAGTCACTGGCTAAATCAAAGAAATGGTCAGTGTAGTTATCTTTGCTAGAGCTGAAAAAATCGCCTCTTTGTAGTCGATAACCTACGCGATGTTTCTGGCCACTTGTCGGCTCTATTGCTAAACCGATACCTGGTTCGAACACTGAATATTGGGAATGTTCGAGATCTTGTGACGCTTTTGCTAAGTTGTCGTTATAACCCGTTGATAAGTTTAAAAACGGTACAATAGCAATCCCTGACTCAGTCATGATTGGGTTAGGTTGCGGTTTTGCTTGTACGGCTGATAACGCAAAAAAAGCCAAACCAAAGGACGCGATTCTATTTAAATTAGTTGTTTTCATATGAGTATGCTTTATCCATTCTAGTAAGCATTCTTGCCTACAAATCCTTTAAATACGGTGAGAAATACGATTTTGATGTCGAACCACAACGACCATCTGTGTATATAGTCCAAATCAAATTGGACTCGTTTTTCCATTTTATCTAGCGTATCGGTTTCACCACGCCAGCCATTAATTTGTGCCCAGCCAGTAATTCCTGGTTTTACTTTATGTCTCAGCATGTAGCGGTTAACGATCGTTCGATACTCTTCGTTGTGCGCTACGGCATGAGGGCGAGGGCCGACAATAGACATTCGACCTTGTAGCACATTAATAAACTGTGGTAGCTCATCTAGTGATGTCTTCCGAATAAACGCACCAAAAGGAGTCACTCGGGGATCATTTTTTGTTGCTTGTGTTACTTTGTTCCCATTGTCCATGGCACGCATGCTTCTGAATTTCCATACTTTGATAGACTTTCCATCCAGCCCATAACGCATCTGTTTGAAAATAATAGGGCCGGGCGAGCTGAGTTTCACGCCTACTGCAACTGCAATAAGGACAGGACTGATTAAAATCAAGATAAGACTACTTAAGACTAAATCTTCAAAACGTTTTAGCCACGTACCTAACCCATTGAACGGTGTATCAAAAATACTAAAAGCATTAACATCGCCGATGGTATACCAACGCGAATGCAGTAAATTGAAGGTGAAAAAATCCGGCACAATATAGGTATTCACGGTGCTATCCGAAAAGGCCTCTAGAATCTTGCTGATTCGATGCTGGGCTTGCATTGGTAGTGCTATGTACACACTTTTTACTTCACCGTTTTTGGCAAGTGTTAATGCATCATTAACTTTACCGAGCACTGGAATATCACTTGCGATACGTTCATCACCCCTATCATCGTAAAAGCCAGTCAGTTTAATACCTAACTCAGGGTTATTGATGAGATTTTTCGATAGTTCTAGGCCCTGCGGTGTCATGCCGATAATGACAGCTTTAGTGGTGTGATAACCTTTTTTATGTAGATAGTAAATGACTGTAAATGCGACGAAGCGCCAAAGCAGTAATAAAATAAATGATCCGACAAACCAAAAACCTAAAATTAAACGTGAGAAATCGCTTCCAGTTTTTGTGAAATAACCAACTAAAGTTAAGCAGCCAACAGTTGAAGCCCAACAAAAAGCAGTGTGTAGAGTTAAAACTCTAAGTTTTGTGGTTCGCCAACCGCTGTATATATCAAGGCTTTCAGCAATAAATGAATAAAAAACAACCCCTAAAAGTCCCACAGATATATAAGACATCGTAACGATATGTGAGTGAAACTTTAGTGTAATATACATTGTGATCAGTATTACTAAGCAATCTATCAGGCGGTAGAAAAATTTACCTTGATAGTTAGAAATACGGATCCTTCCTCTTTCACCCATTGTAGAAGCTCCTAACCGCTCAATTATTAAGGTAACGAATAATAATTATTTTTTAGCAGTGCATTCTCATATTAAGCTCCGACGACTTCAACTGATCAGGTGCATCAAAAATAAGACGCGATGTGTGATATATGGAATGGGTGACTGTATTTTGGGTTTTTCAATTTGAGATAGAGTACGGAGAGTCGGATAAGGTGGTGTAATCACTTGCTATTACTGCATTAACTTAATGTGGTCACCTTGTTAGAGGACCTTTATATAAGAGCTAGCTAATGTTTAAATAAAAATAATGGAGGGTATTTACGGTGTAAGAATTAAGGCTAAATTTGGTTGTGTTTTTGTCTCTTCTTAATCTTATGGGTATTGCGACAGCTTAAGGGTAAGTCACGCTATATCGTGTGGGTTTATGATTCATTGCTAACACAAGGTTAAGTGAGACAGCCCCGAGCACAGACAGTGTGGCAATGGAAAACGAAACAAAAAAGGCAGAAGCAGCTAAAATTGAGCAATCTATAACCAACTGACTTTTGCCAACAGGGATCCCAAATTTATCTTGAATAAACAAACACAAGACATTAAAACCACCCAAGCTGGAACGGTGACGAAAGAGAATTAACATGCCAAGACCCATTAATAATCCCCCGGCAATGGCGCAGTAAATTTCATTGACCATTTCCAAAGAAATTACCAAATAAAGATGGTCTGCAAAAATAGAGACTAATGCGCCGGATAGCGCGCTGTTGATGGCAAAGCGATGACCAAATCGTTTCCAAGCCAAAATGTAAAAAGGGGTGTTAGCCAAAAAATAAATGCTACCAAATGAGGCTGGGACTAACTGGCTGATCAGCAATGCTAAACCAGCGGTTCCACCTGTCAGTAAATGAGCGGACTGGAGAAAGAAGACGCCTTGTGCGACCAAAAAGGTTCCCGTTAAAATGGCAACCCAATCTTCTTTACGTGTGTGTGTTCGCATCGATAAATAATTTTAATAGCTAAGAATGGCGAGCATAGTAAAGAAAAAGTAATATTTTCGGTAGATAGAGAGTGAAAATTGAGGTAAACCTATGTAATTGCAGCTTTACAAGGTGTAAAGCAGAATGGTTGACATACTAACTCATCATTATCCAACTTACTGTTTAGCATGAGTTACCTCACTATCCATTATGAAAAAACTGCATGATAATTTCTGTAATTTGTTCTTTATGACCCAGATCAAATTATGTAGAATGTGCGCCATATTACGGTGACGAAAACGTTTGCTTTTGGTCGTTGTGTGGTTTTTTTGAAACTTTCAGTAAAATCTGAGTCAGGAGATACAGATGCTTAAGCGTGATATGAACATCGCAGATTACGATGCGGACCTGTTCGCAGCTATTCAAGAAGAGACTCTTCGTCAGGAAGAACACATTGAACTTATCGCTTCGGAAAACTACACAAGTCCACGTGTAATGGAAGCGCAAGGTTCACAGCTCACCAATAAATACGCTGAAGGTTACCCAGGTAAACGCTATTACGGTGGTTGTGAGTTTGTCGATAAAGTAGAAACACTGGCGATTGAACGTGCGTGTGAACTGTTTGGTGCAGACTATGCGAACGTGCAGCCGCATTCAGGCTCACAAGCAAACAACGCGGTTTATATGGCTTTGCTTAACGCAGGTGATACCGTATTAGGAATGAGCTTGGCACACGGTGGCCATTTGACTCACGGTTCTCCTGTCAACTTTTCTGGTAAGCTGTACAACATCATTCCTTATGGCATTGATGCAAAAGGTCAAATTAACTACGAAGAGATGGAAGCATTAGCGGTTGAGCATCAGCCAAAAATGATCATCGGTGGCTTCTCTGCTTATTCACAAGTTTGCGACTGGAAAAGAATGCGTGAAATTGCTGATAAAGTGGGCGCTTACTTGTTCGTTGATATGGCGCATGTAGCTGGTTTGATTGCGGCGGGTGTTTACCCTAACCCAGTTCCTCATGCCCACGTAGTGACGACCACTACCCACAAAACACTGGCAGGTCCTCGTGGTGGGCTTATTCTTTCGAATGCAGGTGAAGACTTATATAAGAAGCTTAACTCAGCCGTATTCCCTGGTGGTCAAGGTGGTCCTTTAATGCACGTTATCGCAGGTAAAGCGGTTGCGTTCAAAGAAGCTCTAGAACCAGAGTTCAAAGAGTATCAAAAACGCGTAGTCGCCAATGCGAAAGCGATGGTGGCCGAGTTTTTGGCTCGTGGTTACAACATTGTTTCAGGTTCCACAGAAAATCACCTGTTCCTTGTCGATTTGATCGATAAAAATATTACAGGTAAAGATGCTGATGCGGCATTGGGTGCGGCTAACATTACAGTGAACAAAAACTCTGTACCGAATGATCCGCGTAGCCCATTTGTCACCTCTGGCATCCGCGTGGGTTCTCCATCAATTACTCGCCGTGGTTTTACTGAAGCTGATGCGAAAGCACTAGCTGGATGGATGTGTGATATTTTGGACAACATGGGTGATGAATCTGTGATTCAAGCAACGAAGGCAAAAGTGTTAGAAATTTGTAAGCGTTTGCCTGTATACGCGTAGTTTTACGCACAATAAAATAAAAGCTCCTAATATTCAGGAGCTTTTTTATTTGGTCATTATTTATTTTATTGAGCACCAATAAGAAGAGTGGCCTCTCGCTGTTGAATGTGCTCTGCAGAACTATTTTGCAATGCTGAGCAATGTGCCTGACTTACATTGAAAAGAGTAATATTTAGTGCTCTCGTTAAATTTGCCTAAACCTTCACCATCACAATACTCAATATTAATATTGCGCATAGTATCAAGTGTCTTTTCGCTATTTAAGGCAAACTTAGAGCCGTCAGCGCAGACAATACGAACGCGGCCATCATCACTCACAGAGTAAATGTTGACTTCAGTATTACAAAGCTCAAAGGAGGCTTCACGATAGTTATCTTGCTGAGTATTAGACGCACAACCGGCCATTAAAGTGGCTGTAACAAGTGCTAATGTACTGATCGTTTTCATATTAATAAATCCCTAGCTTTGTTATCTATTTTCTATGTCGTTAGCCTATAGAACATAGAATCAATATTCAAGCTTCAATCATTAACCGAGCAGAGTCTCAAAAACCGATGAGTGAACATCGGCTTGATTGAACTTGTTCTGTGTGGTTATTTCACTTCTAGCCCTTTGGCTTGCATATCCGCATGATAGGAGGAACGTACGAACGGACCACAGGCGGCGTGAGTAAATCCAAGCTCTAGTGCGATCTCTTTAAGTTCGTCAAATTCAGACGGTGGAACGTAGCGTTCAACTGGCAGGTGATGGCGACTCGGTGCTAAATATTGGCCAAGAGTAAGCATTGTGACGTCGTGAGCTCGAAGATCTTTCAATACTTCCACGATCTCTTCTTTTGTTTCACCAAGCCCCATCATGATGCCTGATTTGGTAGGGATACTTGGATGTTGTTGCTTGAATTTCTTCAACAGTTCCAGTGACCATTTATAGTTTGCCCCAGGACGCGCCTTACGATATAGGCGTGGCGCGGTTTCTAAGTTGTGGTTAAACACATCCGGTGGGTTATCTTTGAGTAGTTCAAGGGCGATATCCATTCGGCCACGAAAATCCGGTACTAACGTTTCGATACGGATCTCTGGGTTTAATGCTCGAATTTCACGGTTACAGTCGGCAAAATGTTGGGCACCACCATCACGTAGGTCATCACGGTCAACTGAGGTGATAACCACGTATTTCAACTTCATATCCTTAATGGTTTGCGCCAGTTTTTGTGGTTCGTTTGTCTCTGGGGCATTTGGCCGTCCATGAGCAACGTCACAAAATGGGCACCGTCTTGTACAGATGGCGCCTAAAATCATAAAGGTGGCGGTTCCGTGGTTAAAGCATTCTGCTAGGTTAGGGCAAGACGCTTCTTCACACACCGAATGGAGATTATTTTTACGCATTGCCGATTTGATCTCTTGGATGCGTTGGCTATCACTCGGCAGCTTAATTTTCATCCACTCGGGCTTACGCAAAACTTCTTTTTGTTCGGCGGCTGGCATATTTTTTACAGGAATTAATGCCATCTTATCAGCGTCGCGGTATTTAACGCCTTTTTCCATTTGGATCGGTTTGCTCATGCTTTTTACCTTTGAAGAGGTGCTTCTGTGCTGAATTCTACTTGCTCGTAAGCCAATATGTTAACGAGTTCTATTATAAGTTCTTTTTCTACGGTTTGTAGTTCTGTCGGGCCGCCCAGTTCACTGACTTGGGCCATTTCTAAACCCTGATAGCCACAAGGGTTAATGCGTAGGAAAGGGGAGAGATCCATGTTGACGTTTAGCGCTAAACCATGAAACGAACAACCTTTACGGATCCGTAACCCAAGAGAGCAGATTTTTTTCCCTTTGACATAGACACCAGGGGCATCCGGTCTTGCGGCTGAGTCAATACGGTATGCTTGCAAGGTATTGATCACGATCTGTTCAATTTTGGTCACTAACTCTCTTACACCTAATTTTTTGCGGCGCAAATCGATCAAGAAATAAGCCACCAGTTGGCCTGGACCATGGTAGGTAACTTGGCCGCCTCGGTCACTTTGTACCACTGGAATATCGCCAGTATTGAGAAGATGCTCAGCTTTACCTGCTTGGCCTTGGGTAAAAACTGGTTGATGTTCGACAAGCCAAATCTGATCCGGTGTGCTTTCGGTTCTTGTATCGGTAAATTCATGCATAGCTTCCCATACAGGAAGGTATTCTTGGCGCCCCAGACGTTTTACAACAAGCGAATTTAACATCAGCGTGACTCATCTACCGTATAAATAAAGTTTTTGGATTATAAACTTCTTCCAGCGAATGGACTACTAATGAGGACGATAAATTTGTCCTTAGTGTGATGGGGTATATGCTAGCTATATGATTTATATTAAAAAAGCAGCCTAAGCTGCTTTCAAAAAAAATTGAATAAATCAAAAAATGAGAGGCTAGGCATCTCAATCACGGTTTTTGGACTACAGAACCATACGTACGATATCGATCTCGCCTAGCTCTTTGTACAGTATTTCAACTTGTTCGATAGAGGTGGCGGTAATGTTAATCGATAAGGAGTGGTAAGTCCCTTTTGCACTGGGTTTAACTCGTGGGCTGTAATCACCTGGAGCGTGACGTTGGATAACTTCAAGAACCTTCTCTGGAAGTTCGGGCTTTGCGTGGCCCATCACCTTGTAGGTAAATGAACAAGGAAACTCGAGTAAGTCTTTGAGTTTTGCATCAGAGTTGATAGTCAGCATAATGGAAACTCCCGTTGATAATTCGATTAGCGGTGGAGAATACTACAGCGAATGTTGATGGAACTCAATAATCACAAAGCCGCGGTAAGGCGGCTTTGTTTTATCTTCTACAAGGGATATCAGAATAACCCTTTGAAAAGTAATATAATGTAGTCCCAAAGACGGCTAAATATGCTGCCTTCATCAACATTCTCTAATGCCAAAAGAGGGTATTCAGCCACGTCTTTGCCATCAAGCTGGTAGTAAAGCTTACCGACCACATCACCTTGGCTTATTGGCGCTCTGAGCTCTTTTTCAAGAACAAAGCTTGCGCTGAGATCCTTCACTTGACCGCGAGGGAGTGTAACGTAAGTATCTTCATTGACACCAAGCGCCACTTTATCCTTGTCACCCATCCAGATTTTTTCTTCGACGAATGTTTCACCTGCTTTGTGTGGCGCAACGGTTTCGAAGAATCTAAAGCCATAGCTCAGAAGTTTTTTACTTTCTGATTTACGAGCATTTTCATCTTTGGTACCCATAACCACAGCAACGAGGCGCATTTTCCCTTCCGTTGCAGAGCTAACTAAACTGTACCCAGCATTACTCGTATGACCGGTTTTAATACCATCTACGTTCATACTTTTATCCCACAGCAAACCATTTCGGTTGTACTGGGTAATCCCGTTATAGGTATATTTCTGCTCTGAATAAATACGGTACTCGTTTGGTACATCACGAATCAACGCTTGACCTAGTAGCGCCATGTCATATGGAGTTGAATAGAGATTTGGGTTATCTAGACCGTGTACGTTAGCAAAGTGCGTATTGCTCATTTTTAGTGAACTTGCCCACGCATTCATTAGGTCAACAAAAGCGTCTTCTGAGCCAGCAATGTGTTCAGCCATCGCCACGCAAGCGTCATTACCAGACTGAATGATGATACCTTTGTTCAGTTCTTCTACGGTAACGGTGGTGCCGACTTCAATAAACATTTTAGAAGAGTCAGGGAAGTTTTTAGCCCACGCATTTTTACTGACCACCACTTTATCTTGTGGAGAGATATTGCCACGTTTAAGTTCTTGGCCAATCACGTAGCTGGTCATCATTTTCGTCAAACTTGCAGGTGAAAGTTTGGTGTTCATCTCTTTTTCTGCCAGCACTTTACCTGAATGGTAGTCCATCAACACATAGCCTTTAGCGGCAATTTGAGGAGCATCAGGTATCACGATAGGCGCAGAAAATACTGAGCTAGTAAAGGTTGCAGAAAGCGCAATAGAAGACGCTAGAATCGGTTTTAAGAATGTGTGTTTTTTCATGAGGAATGCAAATTATCTTATTAACTGTCCATATCTTAACAGAAACGACCTATCAAACCAGAGCTTGAATCAAGATCACTGGATTTGATAAGTCACTGAGTGACGGGTTGCGCTTTGATGAAGGCGGTCTCGTAACCGAGTAATTTAACTTTTTCTAGCGTTTGTTGAGTCAGGGCATCGTCATTAAATGGCCCTAAAAATACGCGATGACTGCCATTCACACTGTCTACAAAGCTTTCAACCGTCAATGTTTGACTCAATTGTTCGGATAAAGTTCGTATTCTTTGCTCTGATTTTGCAGAGGCAACTTGGATGAGATATTGAACCTTCTTTTTCTGTGGTGACGTCATGATGGGTTTATCGATGGTGATGACTTCGATAGCCACATTCGCAGTCCCGGTTTGAACTACACCTAATTTGTAAGCGGCAGCGTAGCTTAAATCAATAATTCGTCCCTCATGAAAGGGACCGCGATCGTTTACCCGAACGATCGCGGTTTTTTTGTTATCTAAATTCGTTACTTTAACGTAGCTGGGTAACGGCAACGTTTTATGGGCGGCCGTCATCGAATACATGTCGTAGATTTCACCGTTGGATGTCAGATGTCCATGAAACTTTTTTCCATACCACGAGGCTTGGCCTTTCTCTGTAAATCCTTTGGCCTCTTTGACAATGGTGTAGTTTATGCCTCTCAAAGTGTAATTCTTGTTGCCGCCCAAACTATAGGGTTCGTATTGCGGATGTGCATCTTCAATATGCTCAACCGAGAGTGGCGTGTTAGGGGCCACGTCGTCTGTTATTGAATAGCGGCTTGAAGAGCTACAACCGATGAGAAATAGACTCGTTAATATAAAGATAAATAGGGAGTTTCTCATGCTTAGGTTGCCTTAGAAAATGCTTTTCGGTGAGTGTGGATAGACATCAGTATGCCAAAGCCAGCCATGAGAGTGACCATGGATGTGCCACCATAGCTGATGAGAGCCAAGGGAACACCAACCACGGGTAAAATACCACTGACCATACCTATATTTACAAAAACGTACACAAAGAAGCTGAGTACAATACTTCCAGCCATCATTCGGCCGAAAGCCGTTTGTGCGTTGCTCGCGAGGTATAGACCACGTCCGATGATAAAAAGATAAATAGTGAGTAAACACAAGATGCCAATCATGCCCCACTCTTCAGCAATGACGGCAAAAATGAAGTCGGTGTGCCGCTCAGGTAAGAATTCAAGTTGCGACTGTGTGCCGTGTAGCCATCCTTTTCCTGACAACCCTCCAGACCCAATGGCTATTTTACTCTGAATGATATGATAACCTGCACCGAGAGGATCGGATTCCGGATTGAAAAGTGTTCTGACTCGGGTTTTTTGATATTCACGCATCAGAAAGAACCAAAGCACAGGTATGAAGCCACCCAAAGCCACGGCGGCAGAAAAAATGATTCGCCAGCTTATTCCAGATAAGAAAATGACAAAAATGCCGGAGGCTGCAATCAATATTGAAGTGCCAAGATCGGGCTGCTTCGCGATTAGTACGGTAGGGATAAACACCATTAACAGCGAAACGACTAGGGTTTTAAAGGTGGGTGGAAGAGAACGTTTCCCTATGTAGCGAGCGACCATGAGAGGCACTGCGAGTTTAAGCAATTCTGAGGGCTGAAAACGAACAAAGCCTAAATTTAACCAGCGCTGAGCTCCCTTGGACGATTCGCCAAAAAACAGCACGCCGAGCAACAACAGTACGCCACAGAAAAACATAAAGGGTGCAAGAGACTCATAAGTTCTTGGGGAAATTTGAGCAAGAAAGATCATCACACCGAGAGCCAGTACCATGCGCATGGCTTGGCGATCCATCATAGTTAAGCTCTGACCGCTGGCGCTGTACATCACGACCAGCCCAAACCCCATCAATAACAAAATACCCAGCAGTAATGGCAAGTCGATGTGCAAGCGCTCAAAAAGCGCTCGATTTTGTCCTGTTGAAGGATCCAGTTCCATTATTTTTCAGCCTCTTTACCTAGAATGGCGCGGTCAAATATTTTCCTAACAACGGGTCCACCATTGCCAGAACCTCCCCCTGCGTTTTCGAGTACCAGAGTGACAATGAGCTGCGGGTCATCTACAGGCGCAAAGCCTGTGAATAGGGCATGGTCACGGAGGTGTTCGGCTAATTCATCGGCCTTATACACTTGGTTTTCTGCCAAGCCAAACACTTGCGCAGTTCCAGATTTTCCAGCGCTGACATATTTCATATTGGTAAATGAGCGCCGTGCGGTTCCTTTTTTGCCGTGGTTTACAAGACGCATGCCATTGATTGCGATGTCCCAATAGCGTTTCGGCACCCCTTCGATCGGTGGCGAAGTTTCTAATTCTGAAAGCTCTTGCCTGCTAAACTCTTCACCATTTTTGAGCGTCGAACGCAATAAATGCGGCGCAATCACTTTGCCGTGATTAACCAGCACGGAAGTCGCTTTGGCAATTTGCATCGGTGTTGATGTCCAATACCCTTGGCCAATGCCGACCGGAATCGTATCACCTTGATACCAAGGGGTTCGGTGACGTGCCATTTTCCACTCACGCGTTGGCATGTTCGCTTTGCCTTCTTCGTAAATGTCTAAACCTGTATAGTCACCAAAGCCAAATTTCATCATCCAACTAGAGAGACGATCAATACCCAAGTCGTAGGCGATTTGGTAAAAGAAAGTATCGACAGACTCTTCGAGCGCCTTATTAATGTCCACTCGACCATGCCCCCAGCGCAACCAGTCTCGGAAGGGCCGCGTTTTGGAGTTTGGTATCACCCAATAACCAGGATCATTACGTGTTGTTGTTGGGGTTATAACCCCTTCTTGAAGTGCAGCGACGGCAATAAAAGGTTTAATCGTTGAGCCGGGAGGGTAAATACCAAGTGTCGCTCGATTGACTAACGGGCGGTCTGGGTCATTGAGAAGTTCGTTGTAGGCGGCGCTAGAAATACCATGTACGAATGGGTTTGGATCGTAGCTTGGACTTGATGCCATGGTAAGGACACCGTTATCTTTTGGATCGAGCACTACAATTGAACCTCGACGGCCATCCAACAACTTGTGCACATAAAGCTGCAGATCAATGTCCAAGCTTAATACAATGTCTTTCCCTGCCACGGGAGGGACGTATTTTAAGGTGCGAATGATGCGTCCTCGGCTATTGACCTCAACTTCTTGGTAGCCAGCCGTACCGTGCAGCACATCCTCATAAAAGCGTTCAATCCCCAGTTTGCCAATATCACGAGTGGCTTGGTAATTGGCTGAGCGCTCTTCGCGTTCTAGACGTTCCATATCTCGGTCATTGATTCTGGATACATAACCGATAACATGAGTGAGAACTTCACCATAGGGGTAGTAGCGCTTTAAGCTTGCGCTTACTGATACACCGGGAAACTTGTGCTGATTGACCGAAAAAATGGCCACTTCTTCTGGTGTTAACTGTGTCAAAAGCGGCACTGAATTAAACCGGCGTGTCTGACGACGCTCTTTTTCAAAGGTGGCAATTTTTTCTGGTGAGATGGTCAGGTATTGCTGTAAGCGCGTGATCGTATCATCCATATCGCGCACTTGCTCAGGTGTGATCTCTAAGTTGAATACTGGGCGGTTTTCCGCTAGTAGCACACCATTGCGGTCATAAATTAACCCTCGATTAGGCGCAATCGGGACGATTTTGATTCGGTTATCGTTGGATCGCGTTTTGTAATCTTGATATTGGTTAATTTGAATATGGTACAAATTGGTAAGCAGAACGCCCACCAGCATGATGATCGCAATAAAAGAGACAATTGCTCGGTTGCGAAACAGCCGAGCTTCTGATTGGTAGTCACGAATTTGGCTACGCTTACGTAACATGAATAGTTATTCTCGGTGATAAGGGTGATTAGCCGTAATACTCCAAGCGCGGTACAAACTCTCTGCCATGACCACTCGAACCAAAGGGTGAGGAAGTGTCAACGGCGAAAGCGACCAGCTCTGCTCTGCGGCGGCTTTGCATGCAGGAGAAAGCCCTTCAGGGCCACCAATTAAAATTGATACATCACGGGCATCGAGCTTCCAACTTTCAAGTTGTTCCGCTAGTTGTTCGGTATCCCAACGCTTACCTGGAATATCGAGAGTAACAATTCGATTGCTTTTTGGCACGGCCGCGAGCATAGCTTCGCCTTCTTTTTGCAAAATTCTTGCAATATCCGCATTTTTGCCACGTTTGCCCGCTTGTATCTCCACTAATTCAAGCGGCATATCGTGTGGAAAACGTCGGCGGTACTCTTGAAAGCCTTCTTCTACCCATTTCGGCATTTTGGTACCAACGGCAATCAACTGAATTTTCAAAACTTAACTCCAAAGTTTTTCAAGCTGGTACAGATCACGGTGCTCTTCTTGCATAACATGCAACATGCTGCTGCCCATGTCTAGCACGACCCATTCACCTTCACTTTCGCCATCCATACCCAGTGGTTCCATGCCCACTTTTTTGACTTCAGTTGCGACATGTTCGGCAATCGAGGCTACATGTCGTTTTGATGTGCCTGTGCAAATGATCATGTAATCGGTGATGCTAGATTTTCCCTTAACATCTAAGGTTTTGATATCAATGGCTTTCATATCGTCGGCTTTATCGGCAAGAAAGTCTTTCAATTCGTTGTGTAGCAAGCGTCATCTCCTTTTAAAATTGGTCTGGTTACTGACAAAATGGCGCGGAGTATAACACGCCTTCAAGCCAACTTTGATACAACGGACTGTGGCAAGCAAAATTCAACACTGATTTGCTGCAATATTGGCCAAGTTGAGGTTTCATACTGAGTTTTAGTTACTCTTTCGGCTTGGGTGAGTAATGCAATCAGCTGTTTGAGTTTATCTCTCGATAGTCTTTTTAAGCTTGCCGCGTACCAAGGCCGCTTGGATTGCCAAATTCGGTACTTATCAAAGATTGAACCAATCGGCATCTGGGTTAAATCTTGATGCATTTGCAGCAGCAGTAGCAGCTCTTTTTGTAGGCTACGTATCAGAATCACAGGCTCAGTGCCTTCGGTAATGAGCTGGCGTAAAATACGTTGTGACCGATTCGCTTGCCCTTCGAGCAGCGCATCGACCCAGTGAAAGACGGTGAAGTGGTTATGTCGGCTTAATGACTCTTCTAAGCGGATCAGCGTCAGTAAGCCATCTGGATAGAGTAGCGCGAGTTTTTCTAAGCTTTGAGATAGTGCGAACAGATTGCCTTCATGCCATTGCGCCAGCATCTGCACTGCTTCTTGATCAGGTTTTAGCCCCAATGCGCGGCAGCGCATCATGACAAATTGTGGCAGTTTGCTGATATCCGGGGTTAAGCAACTCACCCAACATCCTAGGCTTGAGAGTGTCTTAAACCATTTAGTGCTTTCTTGTGCTTTGGTCAATTTCTCACCGATGATCACAAGTAGTACGTCAGGATGAAGCGATTGACCTAGGGCGACGAGCTCTTTTGCTGTTGCCGCATTTGCACCCGTTTCAGGTAATTCAATTTCAATGATTTTTTTGCTGGAAAATAAACTTAAAGCTTGGCAGCAGTCATAGACTTGATCCCAGTTTAAATGGGCATCGGCACTGAAACGATGGCGTTCTTCAAATCCTTGTTCTAATGCTTTTTTCTCTATCGCCACGCGTGATTCTTGCAGCAATAGCGGTTCGTTGCCAAACAGTAAGTAAAGCCCCATCAAGGGCTTGTTTAAGTGATCGGCCAGCTTGTCAGCAAATATTCTCATTACTCGCCTTTAGTTTGTCGCAGGAGCCGTGAATTGTGACGGTTCACTTTCCACGGTGTTTATCTCATAGGCCTGCTGGTCTGTTCGCTGCTGTTCATTTTCTTGTTGTTCAAGTTGATGTTCATTCGCTGCAATATCGGCTTTTAGACGTGCCATTTGGCGTAAAATTTGAGTTGCGGCTAGTTTGCGCATCTCATCTTCAATCATGTCTCGCTCTACCGATTTAGCGAGAGCAGTTAATGGGTTATCAAGATAGCTACGAGTCACACTGGTTGAAAACGTTTTTATCCCCACTTCAGGTAGGGTGACGCTATAGGAGGCGTTGAACGTCAATTCCAATTCAGCAGCACGAGTATTTTGATAAAGCGAAAGCGTCCGTTCACCAACACTCTCGCTTATTAGATAGATGTTTGGCACCGTCTCTGAGGGGGAAACAATCTCAATGTCACTCATTCGTAATTGATTTTTTACCATACGAGTGAAGGTACTGTATTGGTCGTAGCTGGTGACAGAGACTCGATTGAGCTCTTCAGGAACGGAGTAATCGCCACGAAGATGAAAGCCGCAAGCGGAGAGTAGGCTGCTCATAATAACAATTAACGATAATTTCAGAGAGTAAGACGAAATTTGGCGCATTGGGGTTAAGTTCTCATATATTTAGGTGACTTATCTTAGCGCTCTATAGCTCTGTGGGTAAGAACGCTAAGATAAATCAACAGGGCAGCGAGCTACCCTGTTGATAAACCAGTTATTACGACATTAGGCTGCGATATTAGTTCGCAACGATGTTCAGTAACTTACCTGGTACATAGATAACTTTACGAACGGTTAAGCCATCCGTAAATTTCATGACGTTCTCGTCCGCTAAACCGAGTGCTTCAACCTGATCTTTACTTGCATCAGCGGCTACGGTCAGCTTACCACGAAGTTTTCCGTTAACTTGTAGGACGATCAGTTTTTCATCTTCCACTAGGGCGGATTCGTCGTAGGTCGGCCACACGGTATTATCTACATCACTCTCACCCAGTGCATTCCACAGTTCAAAGCTGATATGAGGAGTGATTGGGTAAAGCATGCTGACAACCGCTTTTAAAGCCTCGTCGAGAATGGCCCGATCTTGCACGGATTCTTGTGACGCTTTAGTGAGTTTATTCATCAACTCCATAATCGCAGCAATGGCGGTATTGAACGTCTGGCGGCGTGCAATATCGTCAGTCACTTTGGCGATGGTTTTATGCACATCACGACGCAGCGCTTTTTGTTCACCAGTCAGAGAGGCGCTATCTACCGCTTCAGCCACACCTTTAGCGCTATGTTCTGCAACCAGTTTCCAGACGCGCTTTAGGAAGCGGTTAGCACCTTCTACACCAGACTCTTGCCATTCAAGCGTCATGTCAGCCGGAGAGGCAAACATCATGAATAGACGAACCGTATCGGCGCCATACTTATCAACCATCTCTTGCGGGTCGATACCGTTGTTTTTCGACTTAGACATTTTGATCATGCCTGAGTGCTCAACGTTGCGGCCTTGGTTGTCTACGGCTTGAGTGATGCGGCCTTTACCGTCGCGTTCCACTTTTACGTCAGTTGGCGCTATCCACTCTTTGGTGCCTTTCTCGTTCGTGTGGTAGAACGCATCTGCCAATACCATGCCTTGGCAAAGTAGTTGTTTGAAAGGTTCATCAGAAGTGACATAGCCAGCATCACGCAATAGCTTATGGAAGAAGCGTGAGTAGAGCAGGTGCATACAAGCATGCTCAATACCACCGATGTATTGGTCTACTGGTAACCAGTAGTTTGCCTTCGCTGGGTCTAAAATATCGTCCGCTTGTGGTGAACAGTAACGAGCGTAATACCAAGACGACTCCATAAACGTATCGAAGGTATCGGTTTCACGTAGTGCAGGCTCGCCATTAAAGGTGGTTTTGGCCCACTCTTTGTCGGCTTTGATTGGGCTAGTTACACCATCCATCACAACATCTTCTGGTAGAATGACGGGCAGTTGATCAATTGGCACTGGGTGAACTTGGCCATCTTCAGTGGTCACCATAGGAATCGGCGCGCCCCAGTAACGTTGGCGAGAAACCCCCCAGTCACGTAGACGGAAATTAACGGTTTTCTTGCCTTTACCTTCAGCCTCCAGCTTGGCTGCAATAGCATCAAATGCTGCTTGGAAGGCTAAACCATCAAATTCGCCAGAACCAAACAGGACTCCTTTTTCAGTGTACGCAGCGCTAGACACATCGACTTCAGAGCCATCTTCTGGTTTGATGACTGGAATGATGTCTAGGCCATATTTGGTGGCGAACTCAAAATCACGTTGGTCATGAGCAGGTACGGCCATCACCGCGCCTGTACCGTAATCCATCAGCACAAAGTTGGCGATATAAATAGGCACTTCACGACCATTTAAAGGATGAATGGCCGTTAAGCCTGTATCCATGCCTTTCTTTTCCATGGTCGCCAGTTCAGCTTCTGCAACTTTAGTGTTCTTACATTCGTCAATAAAAGAAGCTAAAGCAGGGTTATTTTGCGCTGCAATGGTCGCTAATGGATGACCAGCCGCAATGCCCACATAAGTGACACCCATCAAGGTATCAGGGCGAGTGGTATAGACGTCGAGATCTGAATGACCGTTGACACCAAACTTGAGCTCTACGCCTTCTGAGCGACCAATCCAGTTACGCTGCATGGTTTTGACCATTTCAGGCCAACCCTCTAAGTTCTCTAAATCGTCCAACAGTTCTTGTGCGTACGCGGTGATCTTAATAAACCATTGTGGGATCTCTTTTTGTTCTACTGGTGTATCACAACGCCAGCAGCAGCCATCTTCAACTTGCTCGTTAGCGAGAACGGTTTGGTCGTTTGGACACCAGTTAACGGAAGAGGTTTTCTTGTAGACTAAGCCTTTTTGATACAGCTTAGTGAAGAACTCTTGTTCCCAGCGGTAATATTCTGGCGTGCAAGTGGCGAATTCACGGCTCCAATCGTAGCCAAAACCCAGCAGTTTTAACTGGTTTTTCATGTACTGAATGTTTTCGTAGGTCCAAGGCGCTGGTGCCGTTTTGTTTTTTACAGCCGCATTTTCAGCGGGTAGGCCAAATGCGTCCCAACCAATGGGTTGCATGACGTTCTTGCCTTGCAGACGTTGAAAACGAGAGACTACATCACCGATAGTATAGTTACGCACGTGACCCATGTGCAGTCGGCCACTTGGGTATGGGAACATAGAAAGACAGTAGAATTTTTCTTTATTTGGGTCTTCACTTACAACAAAGGTCTTGTTGTCATCCCAGTGCTGTTGAACTTTTTGTTCAATATCTTGCGGGTTATATTGCTCTTGCATCGATGATATCCGGTTATCTTGGAATTTGTGAGTTCGGTTAGAACAGAGTCTAATAGATCGACATAGAATACCTAAAGCAGGGGTACACAACAATAGCCAATCTGGTTTGATGGAGGTGGGTGATGCCAAAACGTAAAACAAGTTACGAAGAGATTGTGGATGACGTGATTGAAACGCTCAAACATAGTCCTGATGAAATGTCCCAAGTTTTGCAGACATCAGGTAAGGTTGTTGATGCTGCCAATAATCTCACCAAAGATGAATTGGCGCTTATTTCTGCCTATGTAAAAGCGGATCTCAAAGAATTCGCGGATAGTTTTGAAGAGAGTAGAAGCAGCACATTTTCATTGATGATTACCAATTCAATTTGGCAGGGGCTTTTTGACATCACCGATAAAACAAAAGTGGAATGGGTGGAATTGTTTCAAGATTTAGAACGACAAGGTTTGTATCAAGCGGGGGAGATGATAGGCCTTGGGATGTTAGTGTGTGACCATTGTGGGCATAAAACCCAGTATAATCATCCAACTGAAATTATGCCTTGTATTCAATGTGGGCAAACGGCTTTTACTCGTCAGCCATTAAAACCTTAAGTGTTGCTGATAGAAAACCTCAAAAAGGCGCTGAAATGCGCCTTCTTGAGGTTAAGAATGAGGTGAGTGAGGTCTTGTCCATCCGACGATCAAACTGAGTAGCACCCAGATGTAGAGCGGCCAAGTGCCGACAGCGTGATACGGCGTCTCTCCTTTGGTCGACGTGATGGTTGCTTTCAATACGGCCGTTTCAAATTGTGGGATCTGCTGCGTTATTTTACCTTTGTGATCCGTCACGGCGGTGACACCATTGTTGGTTGAACGAATGAGCGGTTTACCCAGCTCTAAAGCTCTCATCCGAGCAATCTCCATATGTTGCAATGGGCCATTTGAATGCCCAAACCACGCATCGTTAGAGAGGGTTAAGATAAAATCTGTTTCATCGGTGACATTCGCTCTGACTTGTTCATTGAAGATGATTTCATAGCACAGTGCCGCGGCTAGGTGTCTACCCTTGGCAATCAGATTCGGTTGAATATAGTCACCACGGCTAAATGAAGACATCGGCAAGTTGAAAAAGGGTGCGATGGGCCTGAGCCAATCTTCAAATGGCACAAACTCACCAAATGGCAATAAATGATGCTTATGGTAGCGAGCGTCAGAGTCATAACGGTAGTCGCCATAAGGGTTGGTGCCAAGTACCAGAATGCTGTTGTAAAAAGAGCGCTCTGGGCTTTGGTTGAGCACGCCTGTGACAATCGCACTGTCGTTCATTTTTGCCGCAGAATCTAAGTTACTCAAATAGGAAGGGATCTCGAATTCAAATGCGGGAATCGCTGCCTCTGGCCATACGATAATATCTGCGTCCCAGTTTTCTCGACTGAGATCGGTGTAGGCCATGATGGTTGGCCAGCGCTGATTGGGAAGCCATTTTTCCGCTTGCTTAATATTACCTTGAATCAGTGCGACGCGAGTTTGTGTGCTGGGATCGGGAGTGACCCAATCGAAATTGCGTAGTCCAAACCCCGTCGCCAATATGGTCAGAGGAATGAGCACGAGTATCCAAGAGCGCTTAAGCCACGTCATTGCTAGAGCGCTAGAACAGAGGAGCGTGAAGAAGGTGACCAGCTCAACGCCTCCCAGTGGTGCGAAACTGGCAAGCGGGCTATCAATTTGACTATAACCAAGCCATAACCAAGGAAAGCCGGTCATTACCCAGCCTCGAAGCCAATCGGTAATTAGCCAAAGCGCAGGGGTGGCTAATAAAAAATGGCTGATGGTGTTATGACGGAAAAAACGGTTGAGTAAGCCAGCGAAAAGCCCAGAATAAAGGGCTAAATAACCGACCAGTAATGACATCAGGAACAGGCTGGCAATTTTGGGCATACCACCAAAGGTATCAATACTGACGTGCACCCAACTGATGCCAAAAGCAAAAAAACCTAAGCCCCAGCAGTAACCGATCCACGCTGCTTTTTTAGCTGGTTGCTGATTAATGAGCAACAATAGCAACATGGGGGTGAGTATGGCCAGCGGCCAAAACTGATAAGGAGCAAAAGCGAGTGGGGTTAATGCGCCAACAAAAGCGGCCGCAAGCGGCCGCATTAGGCGATGAAAAAGTGCTTTAATCATCTATCTCATTCTGCTGATGTGAATGGGGTTATGTCACTCTTCTGCTATCACTGGAAGTGATTCAAGATCAGGAATAGTGACTTGCAGTTGAACCACTCGGCGGTTGTCTGCTGCGGTGACTTTAAAGCTGTATTTGTCGATCTCTACAACTTCGCCACGGCTTGGCAGGTGGCCAAAGGCCGTCATCACCAATCCCCCTACGGTATCCACTTCTTCATCGCTGAACTTAGTACCAAAGGTTTCGTTAAACTCTTCGATGGTGGTCAGCGCTTTAACTGCAAAAGTATGTTTGCTGAGCTTACGGATATCCAATTGTTCTTCATCATCGAACTCGTCTTCAATGTCGCCAACGATCTCTTCCAAAATATCTTCAATGGTCACTAAGCCAGACACGCCACCGAATTCATCCACGACGATCGCCATGTGGTAACGCTCCTCTCGGAACTCCTTCAATAAGCGATCAACCCGTTTACTTTCTGGTACCACGACTGCCGGTCGGATCACTTCTAAAATGTTAAAAGGTGCACTGTCTGAACCTAAATATTTGAGTAAGTCCTTCGCTAGTAGAATGCCTTCAACATGGTCTTTATCTTCACTGATCACTGGATAACGTGAGTGCTGAGCATCGGTGATCAGCGCAATTAAGGTATCCAAGTCATCGTTTTTATCGATAGTGACCATCTGTGAGCGTGGGATCATAATATCACGCACGCGCATCTCAGAAATCTCCATCACACCTTCAAGCATATCTCTTGTGTCATGGTCGATAAGGTCATTGATTTCAGAGTCGCGGATCACATCCACAAGCTCTTGGCGATCTCTCGGATCACCTTGAAATAATTGGCCTAGGCGTTCAAAGAAGGACTTTCTACTCGGACCTTCAGAATTCTGGGGGTTATCTTCGTTCATTGTTTCTCTAATTTTCCTCGCTATCAGATGTGTGATAGCACACATATCGTACCGACTTTAGCGGTACTAGCTTCATTGTCTGGAGCTATTCCTTCTCGGCAATATACGGGTCTTCAAAGCCCATTTTTTGCAGAATTTCAGTTTCAAGAGATTCCATCTCTTCGGCTTCATCATCATCGATATGATCATAACCTAGCAGATGTAGACTGCCGTGTACAACCATATGAGCCCAGTGTGCCATCAACGGTTTTTGTTGCTCATCGGCTTCTTGTTCCACCACTTGACGGCAAATGACAAGGTCACCGAGTAGATCCAACTCTATGCCCGGAGGCATCTCAAAAGGGAAGGATAGCACGTTGGTCGGCTTATCTTTTCCTCGATAATCGCGATTGAGCTGTTGACTCTCTTCGGAATCAACAATTCGCACAGTGACTTCCGCTTGTTCCTGAAATGGGGTCAGCGCGTGAGTTAACCAATGGCTGATATCATCAAAAGTAGGTAACCCTTGCTCATTTTTGACCGCTAATTGTAAATCTAGTTCGATACTCATTATTCACCAACGTTTTTTGTTGCGGTTACTGTATTCACTTCAGTATAAACATCCACAGGCTTGACTTCTCGCTCTTCACGACGACGTTGCTCTTGAGCTTTACGCTCTTTTTGGTCCTGAGCTTCCCATTTTTCGTAAGCGTTGACGATACGAGCAACCACTGGATGACGTACGACATCATCAGACAAAAAGAAGTTGAAGCTGATTTCGTCAACTTCATTGAGCACTTCAATGGCGTGGCGAAGACCTGAACGAGCGCCACGCGGCAAATCGATTTGTGTCACATCACCCGTAATAACGGCTCTTGAATTAAACCCAATCCGTGTCAGGAACATTTTCATTTGTTCAACGGTAGTGTTTTGACTTTCATCTAAAATAATAAAAGCATCGTTGAGCGTACGTCCGCGCATGTAAGCGAGTGGCGCAACTTCAATCACATTGCGTTCAATGAGCTTTTCTACTCGCTCAAAGCCAAGCATTTCAAACAACGCGTCATAAAGCGGTCGTAGGTACGGGTCGACTTTTTGGCTTAAATCACCGGGTAGGAAGCCCAATTTTTCACCTGCTTCAACCGCCGGGCGTGTTAACAAAATTCGACGAACTTCTTGGCGCTCTAGCGCATCAACTGCAGCGGCAACGGCTAAGTAGGTTTTACCTGTCCCTGCTGGGCCAATACCAAAGCTGATGTCGTGCGTCACCATGTTAACGAGATACTGAGCTTGGTTAGGCGTACGCGGCTTTATCAGCCCTTTCTTGGTCTTAATGAAGACTTCTTTGCCATGTTGAATACTTGATTCAGACGGCTGCTCAAGGATCCCTGAATCTTTGATGGCTAGATGAATTTGCTCTGGTTCGATATCGGGAATTTGACCACGTATGGGTGAGGTATTAACGTACAAAGATTTGATAATATCCAACGCAGCCGCGGCAGTGTGTGGTTTACCGACTATGGTGAAAAACTGGCTGCGGTGATTAATTTCAACACCAAGACGGCGTTCTAATTGTTTGATGTTGTCATCGAATGGACCGCACAGGCTAGCAAGACGGCGGTTGTCTGAAGGTTCTAGATCTATCTCTAGCGTAACAATTTTATTGCTCAATGTTGCCTCTCAGTTTGCCATGGTACAGTGCCCGATTATGATCGAGCACTGTATGACATTATGCTTAAACCTAAGGTGTAAAAGTGGCTACCCCTAGCTCATTTTCTCGACGTGTTTTCGCCATCATTTGCGTTGGTGAAATCACGGTGCGAAGATCCATCGCTTGTTCAGTGCGAACAAGTTCACCACGCAGTGAGTTGGCAAACACATCGACAATTTTTACATCGACAAATTGGCCAATCAGATCGGCGGAGCCTTCAAAGTTAACGACACGGTTATTTTCGGTACGGGCGCGAAGCTCCATTAGATTTTTCTTAGATGGGCCTTCGACTAATACGCGTTGTTCTGTACCTAACATCAAACGTGAGTAACGCATCGCTTGTGCGTTGATTGTTTGCTGCAGTTCATATAAACGCTCTTTTTTGGCGTCTTCTGATAAATCACATGGGTAATCAGCGGCTGGCGTACCCGGGCGAGGGGAGAAGATAAAGCTGAAGCTCATATCAAAATCAACGTCTTTAATCAGCTTCATTGTATCTTGAAAGTCTTTATCTGTTTCACCGGGGAAACCGACAATAAAGTCAGAACTAATTTGGATCTCTGGGCGCGCCTTACGCAGTTTGCGAATAATGGATTTGTACTCAATCGCGGTGTGTGGGCGCTTCATCATGGTTAAGATTCGGTCTGAACCACTTTGTACCGGAAGATGCAGAAAACTCACCAGTTCAGGTGTGTCTTCATAAACGGCAATAATATCGTCGGTAAATTCGAGTGGGTGGCTGGTGGTGAATCGAATGCGATCAATACCATCAATGGAGGCGACTAAACGTAGCAGATTAGCAAATGAACAGATTTCACCATCGTGCATAGGGCCACGGTATGCGTTAACGTTTTGTCCTAAAAGATTGACTTCGCGTACACCTTGCGCCGCGAGTTGCGCGATTTCATACAACACATCATCCATCGGGCGACTGACTTCTTCACCGCGAGTGTAAGGTACTACGCAGTAAGTGCAGTATTTTGAACACCCTTCCATAATAGAGACGAATGCAGTTGCGCCGTCTGCTTTTGGTTCTGGTAAACGGTCGAATTTTTCAATCTCTGGGAACGAAATGTCCATGACTGGCGCATCGTTGGTTTGCGATTGTTTTATCATTTCTGGCAAGCGGTGTAGGGTTTGCGGGCCAAAAATAACATCGACAAAGGGAGCGCGTTCACGAATGTGATCACCTTCTTGGGTTGCAACACAACCGCCAACGCCAATCACGACGCCTGGTTTTTTATCTTTCAATGTTTTCCAACGACCCAGTTGGTGAAAGACTTTCTCTTGTGCTTTTTCTCGGATCGAACAGGTGTTAAGTAATAATACATCTGCTTCCTCTGGCTCTTCCGTTAGCTCGTAGCCGTTTGCAGCGTTAAGCAGGTCGGCCATTTTTGATGAATCGTATTCGTTCATCTGGCAGCCCCAGGTTTTAATTAGCAGTTTCTTACTCATCTCACTTTCGCTCGTCTTATTGGTCTAAATTGGTTGAACTAATGCTCAAATTGTAGCCGCCATCTCGGCGGTAAGCCGCGTATTGTACTGCTTTAAAAAGTCACTGACTAGTCATCCAATAAAATCTCTCGCATGTTCCGTCATCTCTAGATTTTCACCATAGAAAGTGCAGGGTTTTTGTGTAAAAAAATTCGCAAAAAAGAGCTGAAAACGTACAATGAAAATCGACTCAAAACTCAGACGATTAAGTGTAAACAATGAACAATTTTGACGTGGTGGTGATTGGCGGTGGCATGGTTGGGGCGGCAGTGGCTATAGGCTTTGCTAAGCAAGGTCGCACGGTTGCTATGGTCGAAGGTATAGAGCCTGAAGCATTTACAATAGACCAAGCAATGGATCTGCGCGTTTCTGCCATTTCGCAAACTTCGGTTCAGTTACTTACTGACTTAGGCGCATGGGATGAAATTATGCAAATGCGTGTTTGCCCTTATCGCCGCCTAGAAACCTGGGAGCACCCAGAGTGCCGTACTCGTTTTCATAGCGATGCACTGGGTCTCCCTCAGCTGGGTTATATGGTCGAAAATCGTCTTATTCAGATCGGATTGTGGGGGCAATTTGTGCACTATCCGAATTTGCAGGTTTTTTGTCCTGATAAGCTCAAGCACATTGTGTTTGGCCAACAAAATAGCGTGCTTTTAGAGTCAGGCGCAACTCTTACTGCAACTTGGGTGATTGGTGCGGATGGTGCAAATTCTCTTGTGCGGCAGCTGGCGGGAATTGGTATTACCGCGTGGGATTATCGACACCATTGCATGTTGATCAATGTCGAAACTCATCAACCTCAGCAAGATATTACTTGGCAGCAATTTTTTCCATCCGGCCCGCGCTCGTTTCTTCCTTTGCCGGGTAATCAAGCTTCTTTGGTATGGTATGACTCACCAAAACGAATTCGCCAATTGTGTGCGATGAACAAGCAGCAGTTAAGGGAGCAAGTGTTGGCCTCTTTTCCTGAGGAACTAGGCGATATTAACGTGTTGCAGTGTGGGGCATTTCCCCTCACTCGTCGTCATGCTCAGACGTATGCGAAACGGCAATGTGTTTTGGTTGGCGATTCAGCACACACGATTAACCCTCTGGCTGGGCAAGGGGTGAATTTAGGGTTTAAAGATGTAAAAGCGTTATTAGCTGTGACACAAAATCAAGAAGCTTTAACACAAGCGCAATTACGGAATTATGAAACACGCAGAAGGCCGGATAACTTAGTGATGCAATCAGGAATGGATCTGTTTTATAAAACGTTCAGCAACGAGGTTTTGCCTGCAAAGTTGGTGCGCAACGCGGTATTGAAGTTGGCCGAACATTCAGGCCCAGTGAAGGAAAAACTGTTGCAATACGCGTTAGGTTTGTAGTGCGATTTGAGCTGTTTTTGTAGAAACAAAAAACGCTGCAAATCAGCAGCGTTTTTTACGTAATAAAAATTTTAACGAATTACTTAGTTACACGTAGAACCGGTGTTTCACCAACAACGACGGTGCCAGAAAGCTTGTTCAGCTCTTTGATTTCGTCCATGTTAGAGATAACAACAGGTGTTAGTGTTGATTTTGCTTTCTCTTCAAGAAGCGCTAGGTCGAATTCGATAACAGTATCGCCTGCTTTAACCGCTTGGCCTTCTTGAGCGATACGAGTGAAACCTTCACCTTTTAGCTCAACTGTGTCGATACCAAAGTGAACGAATAACTCAACACCGTCATCAGACTCGATTGAAAACGCATGGTTAGTTTCGAAAATCTTACCGATAGTGCCGTTAACTGGAGCTACCATTTTGTTGCCTGATGGTTTAATCGCAATACCATCACCAACAATTTTCTCAGCGAAAACAACATCTGGCACATCTTCGATATTGACGATTTCACCAGAAAGAGGGGCAATAATTTCAATCGCACCTGCATCTGAGCTGTCGTCAGATACTAGCTTCTTAAGTTTATCAAACAGACCCATTGTGTCATGCTCCTAACGTTTAATTTTATTCTGTCGAATTATAGTATACCAATCGCCAACAATAGACGACCTATTTTTAGTCGTCTATCTCATTGGTATTAGCGAATTATTGCGTTTTCTCTGCGATGAATTTTTCCACACAAGCTTCGATTTCAGCTGCCGTTGGGAAAGAGAGTGCTTCTTCTGCCATCGCTTTAACTTCGGCGAAGTTTGAGTTACGGATCACTTTCTTCACTTTAGGGATAGAGATACCACTCATAGAGAATTCATCGAGTCCCATACCAAGTAGAAGTAGCGTTGCACGTTCATCACCCGCTAACTCGCCACACATACCCGTCCATTTACCTTCAGCGTGTGAAGCATCAATCACTTGCTTGATCACGGTTAAAACTGCTGGAGAAAGTGGGTTATACAGGTGTGAAATCATTTCGTTACCACGGTCAACCGCAAGAGTGTATTGGGTTAAATCATTGGTACCGATAGAGAAAAATGACACTTCTTTTGCCAAGTGGTGCGCAATTGCCGCTGCCGCAGGTGTTTCAACCATAACGCCGATTTCGATATTTTCATCGAACGCTAAGCCTTCAGTGCGAAGTTCTTCTTTGTATTCTTCAATGGCGTTTTTAAGCTCACGAATTTCTTCTACAGAGATGATCATCGGGAACATGATACGCAGTTTACCATGCGCAGACGCACGCAGAATGCCACGAAGCTGATCTCGTAAGATGTCACGACGGTCTAAGCTGATGCGAATCGCGCGCCAGCCCAAAAATGGGTTCATCTCTTTTGGTAGATCCATGTACGGGAGATCTTTATCACCACCGATATCCATGGTACGGATAATCACCGCTTCACCACTCATCGCTTCTGCAACTTCTTTATAAGCTTGGTATTGCTCATCTTCAGTTGGTAGCGCGCTGCGGTCCATGAATAAAAACTCAGTACGATATAAGCCAACGCCTTCACCACCGTTGCGTAAAATACCATCGCAGTCTTTTACTGTGCCGATGTTACCGCATACTTCAACTTGGTGGCCATCGAGTGTGATAGCAGGTAGGTCTTTTAGTTTTGCGAGCTCTTCTTTTTCCGCAGCAAAATCATCACGAATTTTTTTCGCTTCTTCAAGCTGTGCTTCTGAAGGATTAATGATGATTTTGTTGTTCATGGCGTCAAGAATAAGCATGTCGCCATTCTTTACTTTCTTAGTGATGTCGTTAGTACCAACAATCGCTGGAAGCTCAAGTGAACGTGCCATGATTGAAGTATGAGATGTACGACCACCGATATCACAAGCAAAACCCAGCACGTAATCAAGATTGATTTGTGCAGTTTCAGAAGGTGTTAAATCGTAAGCAACAAGAATCACCCGTTCGTTAATATCACTCAGTGAAACGATATTAATGCCGAGTGCATTTTTAACAAAGCGCGTACCGATATCGCGGATGTCTGTCGCGCGTTCTTTGAGATATTCATCATCAAGAGATTCTAGGGCAGCAGCCTGCTCTTCGATCACGGTATAGATCGCGTTGTCTGCATGCATTTTGTCATTTTTGATGAGTGCTAAAATTTCCTCTTCTAGCTCTTCATCTTCAAGCAACATGATGTGGCCTTCAAAGATGGCTTCTTTTTCTTCACCGAATGTTTCAAGTGCTTTTTGTTTGATCACTTCTAGCTGAGCAGAAGATTTGTTACGAGCGTCATAAAAACACTGAACTTCTGCTTCTACTTGGTCATCTGAAATAGAGTGAGTATTTAGGACAATTTCATCTTCTTGAAGTAGCAGTGCTTTACCAAAAGCAATGCCTGGAGATGCTAGGATGCCTGAAATCATAGCGTTACCTTAAATTGGTCAACTGTAAACGGGAGAATGTGGACTATTGCGCTAACGGTAATTAGTAGCTCAAAATGTAGACTATTTCCAACAAAGCCATTTTGTTTTCACAAAATGGCTTTGAAATAGTGGACCGGATTAATGTAGTTGGTCCATGAGAGCAACTAGGTGATCTACCGCTTGCTTAGCTTGAGGGCCTTCAGCAGAAATAGTCACAACGGTACCTTTTACTAGGCCAAGAGTTTGAAGTTTGAATAGGCTCTTAGCACTTGCGCTTTTGCCGTTAGAAGTCACTGTGATGTCTGCATCGAATACTTTTGCTTCTTTAACGAACTGCGCAGCAGGACGAGTGTGAAGGCCGTTTTCTGCAGTGATTTCTACTTGCTTCTCGTACATGTTATATACCCCAATTGATTTATTTTTTGTTAGTTTCTTCACCAGAACAGCTTAACTGCTAATCAACGGTTCTGCTAGCAGAGTAACGCTGTTTTAGTGTCATAGCTGATACTGATTTAAATTTCATAATCACGATTTCAATCTATGTTGTCATTCGTCATTATAGTTAATACGTTTCTGACTTCTTTATTTCGAAGCTTAAAATAAAACGAGGTGATATTACCAAAGGTGAGGCAAGGATCAACAAAAAAGCCCCTGTATGGGGCTTTTTTAAACGAAAATTTGATTTAACCACCTATTACTGTTGGTTCTCTTTCTCGGTAAATAGGCCAGAAAATAGTGCGGTGCTCAGATAACGCTCACCTGAGCTTGGTAGTACCGCTACAATTGTTTTTCCTTCAAATTCAGGTAGTTCTGCTAATCTATTCGCTGCTACAATCGCTGCGCCTGATGAAATTCCAGCCAAAATCCCTTCCTCTTCCATGAGGCGTCTTGCCATTTCAATCGCTTCTTCTGAAGTGACGGCTTCAACACGGTCAATGAGGGATAAATCGAGGTTGCCAGGAATAAATCCTGCTCCTATACCTTGGATTTTGTGTGGCGCAGGTTTGATTTCATCTCCAGCAAGTGCTTGAGCAATGACTGGCGACTCCGCAGGTTCAACCGCAACTGAGATGATAGCCTTGCCTTTTTGGCCCTTAATGTAGCGACTTGTGCCCGTTAAAGTACCACCGGTTCCGACACCTGCAACGAACACGTCAATCTCACCATCAGTTGCATCCCATATTTCCGGCCCGGTTGTTTTTTCGTGGATTTGTGGGTTGGCTGGGTTATTGAATTGCTGCAGCAACAAGTATTTTTCAGGGTTGCTGGCAACAATTTCTTCTGCTTTAGCAATTGCGCCTTTCATGCCTTTCGCCGCTTCGGTGAGTTCAAGGTTGGCTCCTAAAGCTTTAAGCAGTTTACGGCGCTCTAAACTCATTGATTCAGGCATAGTAAGCGTCAACTTATAGCCACGAGCTGCTGCAACAAACGCAAGAGCAACACCGGTGTTACCGCTGGTTGGCTCTACAAGTTCAACGCCAGGTTTCAGTGTGCCAGCTTTTTCTGCTTCCCAAATCATGTTGGCACCGATACGGCACTTCACGCTAAAGCTTGGGTTGCGCGCTTCAATTTTCGCCAGTACCTTACCTTTGCTGACTTTGTTTAAGCGAACAAGAGGAGTGTTACCAATAGTCAGAGAGTTGTCTTCGTAAATTTTGCTCATTGCGATATTCCTTTATTACACACGTTATATGTGCCTGGCGGTCTGATAAGACACGTGAGTGGATACAGATGCAGAATAGGTGTTAACCTTAAAACGTAAAAGGATTAAAAAGTTATAACTTATAGAGGGATATGCAGGTTGAATCTCCCTCGCACCATCACTGCAGTTTGTTTTTAAATTCACCAACCCACATGGCTGTTGCCCCGCATACAGCAACCGGCATGACGATTAAGTTAACAATGGGTATGGTGGTAAAAATCGACACTAAAACACCAAAGCTATACGCCTTGGTCTGTTTTTGTTTCAAATTGTGTCTCATCTGGTTAAAGCTCACTTTGTGGTTGTCAAATGGGTAGTCACAGTATTGGATGGCTAACATCCATGCAGTGAAAATGAACCACAGCAAAGGGCCTAAGGTTTGTCCTAAGGCAGGAATTAGGAGCAATAAGAACAAACCGATTGCTTTGGGTAAGGTATAGATTAATTTTCGCCACTCTCTTGCGAGGATACGTGGGATGTCTTTGACCATAGACCAGATGCCATCGCTGTTGATTGGAGCGCCAATTAATCTTTCTTCCACTTTTTCTGCGAGTAGCCCATTAAATGGTGCAGCGACGAAGTTAGCCAGCGTACTGAAGAAATAGGAGAACGTGGCTAAGATAGTGATCGCGAGCAATGGCCATAAAACGTAACTTAGCCAAGATAAAAAATCAGGGATTTGACCAATAAACTGTTCTATCCACGTATTGAGATGATTGAATAAGTAAAAAAGAGCGCTGCCGACGAGAATGATGTTGATGAGTAATGGCAGAATCACAAAGCGTCGAATGCCGGGGGTCAGTGCTAGCTCTAGACCAAAAAAGAAGTATCCAAAACCTGAACGTTGCTTAAGTGTCATACCGTTATCCATGTGAATATCTGTTAATCAATACTAAAAAGCTATTCTACTCAACCTGCCGAAGAAGAAAAGCGTGGTGAAAATCACATCATGTATTGAACTTCTCACATTAAGTTGTTCTAAATCGGTACAAACTTTTGGTAAAGTACCCCGATAGACCGATATAACCCACGTTGGTGACACGTTCAATTCAAGCTGGTAAAGCTGAGAATAACCATGCATCGAGAAACTGAGAGTGAAACATGCAGGAATTGCGATTCGTACTCATAATTGTTGGCGCGCTAGCGATAGCCGCGTTGCTATTTCATGGTCTTTGGACCAGTAAGAAAGAAGGGAAGTCCAAGTTTGAGGATAAGCCTCTTGGTAAAATTGATGTTGATCACGATGATACACAATCTGCGACCCAGCGTTCATTTGCTCCGGAAGATGATTTCGAAATTATTCGCAAAGTACGTAAAGAGCCAGATTTTAGTGAAGCGGTTGACCCTCTCATTGACGGTTATTCACCAAGCTTTGAACCTGAAAATGTGCTTGATGAACTCGATGATGTGCCCTCAATATCGATGAAAACCGAATCCTCAAGTCTCAGTGAACAAGATAATGTCGTTGCTGACGATAATCAAAAATCCGACGTTCAAGAAGCCGAAATGGAAGTTATTGTGCTGAATGTGCATTGTGCGGGAAATGATCCCTTTGTCGGCACTAAGCTTTTTGACAGTATGCAGCAAAACGGCCTTCTTTATGGTGAGATGGATATTTTCCACCGGCATGCCGATCTGTCAGGTACTGGGAAAGTGCTGTTTAGTGTTGCTAACATGATGCAACCCGGTACATTGGCACATCATGATCCTGCGGAGTTTACTACTCGCGGTATCTCATTCTTCATGACACTGCCTTGCTACGGCGAGCCTGATCAAAATTTCAAATTAATGCTTAAAACCGCTCAGCAAATCGCCGATGATTTAGGTGGTAATGTATTGGATGATGCGCGTAATTTAATGACGCCAGATCGATTGGCTGCCTACCGACGCCAAATCCAAGAGTTTAAAAACGCACGCAACGCGTAGAATAAACATCGACCATTAAGGGCTCCTAGTCGGAGCCTTTTTTCATGATCCGAGAGAATTATGATGCAAACAATAGAACACAAATTAAGCCAACTTCGTGAGACGCTGCATTATCATGCTGTACGTTATTATGTAGAAGATAACCCTGAAATTCCTGACGCTGAGTATGATCGTTTGATGCGTGAGCTGCTTGAGTTGGAGTCGCAGTATCCGGAGTTAGTCACAGCGGATTCACCCAGCTTGCGTGTTGGAGGTAAGCCTTTAGAGGGTTTTGCTCAGGTAACTCATGAAATTCCAATGCTCTCTTTAGATAATGTGTTTGATGAGAAAGAGCTTGATGCCTTTCACAAGCGGATGCAAGACCGGATACCGAGTGCCCACTTTAACGCTTTTTGCTGCGAACCTAAGCTTGATGGTTTAGCCGTGAGTTTGCTTTACGAAAATGGTGTGTTAGTACAAGCCGCCACGCGTGGGGATGGCGCGGTCGGTGAAAATATTACGGAAAACGTACGAACGATCAGTGCTATTCCACTGAAGTTACAGGGAAAAGGGTGGCCCGTTCGTTTAGAAGTTCGTGGTGAAGTGTTCATGCCTAAAGCCGGTTTTGAGCGATTGAACCAACAAGCACTCAAAAAAGGTGAAAAAACCTTTGTTAACCCAAGAAATGCGGCCGCAGGGAGCTTGAGACAGCTCGACTCAAAAATCACAGCTCAAAGGCCGTTGAATTTTTATGCTTACAGTGTTGGTGTGATTGAAGGCGCTGAGTTAGCAAGCAGTCATTATCAGCGCTTTTTGCAGTTAAAAGGGTGGGGGCTGCCGATGTGCCCTGAAACACGTCTAGTCTCTTCAATGGATGAAGTGAAAGAGTACTACCAAAGTATCTTAACTCGTCGCGCTCAACTAGCGTATGAGATTGATGGTGTGGTAATTAAAGTTGATGATATTGAACTGCAACAAAAGCTCGGTTTTGTCGCGCGGGCGCCTCGCTGGGCGATTGCTTATAAATTTCCTGCCCAAGAAGAAATAACGCTCCTGAACGATGTTGAATTTCAAGTGGGCCGTACCGGGGCTATTACACCTGTTGCGAAGTTAGAACCTGTATTTGTGGGGGGAGTCACCGTCAGCAATGCGACATTACACAACGCTGATGAAATTGAGCGCCTAGGCGTGAAAATTGGTGATAGCGTTATTATTCGTCGAGCAGGCGACGTTATCCCACAGATTGTTTCTGTGTTGTTAGACAGACGCTCTGATGCAGTGGTCGATATTGTTTTCCCGCAGTACTGCCCGGTGTGCAACTCTGACATTGAGCGTGTTGAAGGTGAAGCTGTCGCCCGTTGTACAGGGGGGTTAGTGTGTCAAGCTCAGCGCAAAGAAGCATTAAAGCACTTTGTCTCTCGCAAAGCGCTAGACGTGGATGGTTTAGGCGAAAAAGTGATTGAGCAGCTTGTTGATAAAGAGATGGTGAGCACGCCCGCAGACCTCTTCCGTCTAAAAGCAGGGCAGCTAACGGTGTTAGAGCGTATGGGACCAAGATCAGCACAAAATATCGTTAATGCACTGAATGCCGCCAAAATGACCACATTACCCCGTTTTTTGTATTCATTGGGCATACGTGAAGTCGGGGAAGCGACGGCGGCGAATCTTGCGCTCCATTTCGGGTCATTAGACAAAATTCGCCAAGCGACCCATAAAGAACTACTTGAAGTTCAAGATGTTGGAGTTATTGTTGCGAGTCATATCACATCTTTTTTTGAGCAAGATAAAAACCAACGGGTGATTAATGAATTGATCGAACTTGGTATCCAGTGGCCTAATATCGAAAAGCCGAGCCAAGATGCGATTCTCCCTTTACTTGGTAAAGTGGTGGTTTTGACGGGGAGCTTGTCGAAACTCTCTAGAAGTGATGCGAAAGCGGCGCTACAAGAGCTTGGCGCAAAAGTAACGGGAAGCGTCTCTAAAAACACCGATATACTATTTGCCGGAGAAGCGGCCGGTTCAAAATTAGTAAAAGCGCAAGAACTAGGGATCGAAATTCGCAGCGAACAAGATTTGCTTGAGTTAATGAAAAGCTAATTTTTTAAGCATCCCTTCCTTCATAAAGCCTCAAAATTAATTTTGAGGCTTTATTTTTATCTCAAACCGCCACATTAAAATGTCCAGTAATTAGAAAAAAAGCCCTCATTTTCTTCGATGCCAATCAAGAAGAACTTTACTCTCTTTCAATTTATTATTGCGATGCACTTCAAGCTATTAGTGTAATTGTTTTTTTATCATTTTGAAAATTAATGAGTTTTTTGTTTTTATATTTTGTTTTATGACTTATTAGATCTTGATCACTTACTTGGTCAAAGTTTGCCGTAGCTCATATTTTTTTAGATAAAAATTAAGTTCTCATTGATGTTTTCTGTTGCGAAGTTAGTCTAGTGAACATGGATACACGATGTGTATGCAGGAAAAGAGAAAATCAGAAAATTAATGACTAATTTAGGTTTTCAACATAGGAAATGATTTCTCCCTTCGGCGGCCAACTTAAGGGGGAAGTAAAAAACAGCTATATCTATTTTTTAGGAGTTTTTCCATGGACAAAATGTTTAAACGTACTCTTTTAGGCGCTGCAGTTGCTATGGCTGCAGTTGGTGTTCAAGCTGCTCAACTAACGGACAATGTCCAGTTGTACGGTCAAGCTGCTGGTAACCTTTACTTTGAAAGTAAAGGTGATAGCGCGAAAGATGATACTGTTGGTGTGGAAATTGAATCACGTGTCGGGCTTCGTGGCACTCAATCATTCAATAATTTTGGCCCTGATTTTGTGTGGCAAATTGAAACATCTAACGCATTTAATGGTGATACTGGTGGTCAATTTGGTGGTCGTGATACCTATCTTGGTTTAGCATTTGATGATGTAGGTACAGTCAAAGTCGGGCGTCAACTTGTTTCTATCTACGATTATGTAGACTGGCCACACTCAAACCCAGGTTTAGGTAATGTATTTGACTGGCACAATGCAATTGGTGCAGGTTACCAAGACCGTGCAGACCACGTGATCCGTTTCGACTCTGTAGACTACAGTGGTTTCAAATACTCTCTATCTGCCAGCAAAATGGAAAGCTCTACTGATAACGCAGTAGTGAGCTTTGCGTTAGCTTATAACGCAGAACGTTTTGGTATCCACGGTGGTGCTTATCTTGGTTCGAAAGAGAAAACTGTAACTGCAGCTAAAGATGGCTACTATGAATTTGACAGTTCTAACGGTGAGAAAAAATGGGTTGATGCAACGGCTGCTAAGACAGATGAAGCCCAAGCTGCTTATTACTTAGTTGGTGGTAACGTATCTATTACTGACAAGTTGAGCTTGACAGCTGCTTGGAAACATATGACTAACGAAGTAAATAATGTTGAGAAAAAACAGGATGCTTACTCTGCAACACTAGCTTACTGGGCAACATCTGAGTGGTTATTTAAAGCAGGTTATTCTGCTACGACTAAAGCGAAATTTGGCGGTGAAACACAAGCAGAAAGTAGCAGTCGTGCAATTACAGCACGCGCATTGTATGTACTTGACCCATCTGCAGTACTCTACTTTGACGTGCGTAATTACGATATGATGACCCCTGCTGACGGTGATGGCAAAGGCAATGCTGATGCCAATGACCAAACTCGTTTCTTGATGGGTGTAGAATACTACTTCTAATCATATAGATTAAAAGTGTAAATCGAGGCGAGCGATAGCTCGCCTTTTAACTGGAGGTAATAATGAACAAACTTATGATTAGCGCGTTATTAGGAATGGTTATTTCTGCTAGCTCCTACGCTGATGTGGTGGTGAATATAGATCGAAACCTCCAGATTCTAGCCGTGAATGGCGTTGAACCTGAAATATCGTTTGGCCATACCAATGAAATTACTCTACCTGATGGCGCAAACCAGCTTTTGGTACGTTTTGACAAAGTAATTCACTTTGGTGGTAATCAAAATAAATATAAATCACCGGCGATCGTGGTGAGTTTTAATCAAAGCAATAGTAAGGTGCTGCTTAAACCGGCATCGATGGTCAAAGATGAAACCACTGCCAAAGCATTTGATAAGAACCCTGCGGTTGTCTTGACTAATGCAGCTAAGCAGTCAGTGGAGTTTCAACAAGACGTTTTAGTCACACAAGGTTTTTCACTGATCCGAGATTATGAAAAAGAGCTCTATCAATATAATTCGCAAGCGAAAGTCGCCTCAATCAGTGCACTGAATCAGGTCGGATTTAATCAAAAACGTGGTCAAGCAGCTCCAATGCCTGCTCAAGCTAGTGAGACAGTAATCAGTGCAGAGCCGGTAACGACTGCCGTGCCAACTAGTTTCACAATGGTGCAGTATCTCTATGGCGAAGCAACTAGCGCGGAGCAACAAGAATTTGCCAATTGGGCCTTTGCTAACCGTGCCGCTGTTAATCAGCCGCTAGTGAGCGAAAATAAGCTAGTGACCATGATGGCCGATTGGTACCAGAAAACTGACAAAGCCGATAAAGCAGCGATTCTAGCGTGGCTGATTAGCCAAGAGTAAAGGCTATTTTTCTTGCATAAATGGCATTTCATTGTATTTTTAGCACTAACAAGGCATGGTTAACTCCCATGCCTTTTGTGTTTTTGTCTTTGTATTTCTCAATGGTTAGCCTATGAATATTAGCCAAGTTTCTCAGTTAACAGCACTTACCGCTAAGTCCATTCGTCTTTATGAAGAGAAGGGGCTGATATCGGCGCCCCTTCGTTCAGAGAATGGTTACCGTCATTATCAACAAGCGCATATTGATGATCTTTTACTTATTGCGCGATGCAAGCGCGTTGGTTTTAGTTTAGAGGAATGTAAATCCTTACTCGCCCTTGCCAACGATCCGTCCCGGACCAGTTTTGCAGTCAAAGAGAAAGCGCAAGAGAAGTTGAAACAAGTATCACAGAAGCTGGCAGAGCTTTCATTGATTAAGTTGCAACTAGAAGAGTGGATTACCGAATGTCCAGGCGACGGTGGTAGTGAATGCCCAATCATAGATAATTTGAAGGGGCAGTGTTGCCATAACGACTTGAACAAGTCAGTGTGAAAATGAGCTCATTAGCTAATGAGCTGTCGAGGCACACACTACAATTTGGCTGCCCATAAATGAAAAAACCAAAAGCAATTCATCACTTTTGGTTTTTATGTACTTTCTTACTGATGTTTACTCAATGAGGCTGGCTCTCTTTAGGCTCAACAATCAACACAATTCCTTCGACATCTACGACTTTAACCACAACATCAGCTTCTAGGTTTTGCTGGCATTTTGCTGTCCACGTCGTATCGCCGAGCTGCAATCGAAAAGTTGCCCCTTCTTGAACGCTCTCTTTAAGACGAGCTGTTTGTCCGATCAGCTGTTTCTGTTTCTGGTTCAGATCACGAGTCTCGTCACCATCGTGGTCTGATTTAAATTGTTTACGCCACCATAACCAAGTCGTGACGAGTGATAAACTTGCAAAAGCCATCCACTGCAGTTGCCAACTGATGGGGAGCATCGCAAAGATAAGGCCAACGATGAGTGCGGAAATACCTAACCAAAGAAAATACCCAGCAGTTCCAAGCAGTTCCAATGCAACAAGCACTAAGCCTAATGCGAGCCAGTGCCAATAATTCATTTGTTGTATTAGCTCTATCACGTTAGGCCTACTTATCTTGTGAGGATTTCAGGTTGAACATTTCAGCAATGCCAGCAACCGAACCCATCAACCCAGTTGCTTCTAATGGCAGCATGATGATTTTGCTGTTCTCTGCTTGACCAATGGCTTTAAGTGCTTCGGTATATCCTTGAGCGATAAAGTAGTTAACCGCTTGCATGTCACCTTGCGCAATCGCATTCGAAACCATCTCTGTCGCTTTAGCTTCCGCTTCGGCAGCGCGTTCACGTGCTTCTGCTTGAAGAATAGCCGCCTGCTTTTCACCTTCAGCTTTAAGTATTTCAGACTGTTTTTGGCCTTCGGCGCGTAAAATTTGTGCTTGACGTACGCCTTCGGCTTCTAACACTTCAGCACGTTTATTTCTCTCCGCTTTCATTTGCGCATTCATCGCTGCGGTTAAATCCGCTGGTGGTTGTACATCTTTAATTTCGATACGAGTGACTTTTACACCCCAAGGGTTAGTCGCCTGATCGACTATCGATAACAATTTAGTGTTGATCATGTCACGCTGGCTGAGCATTTCATCCAGTTCCATCGAGCCCAGTACGGTACGCATATTGGTTAGAGTTAAGTTGCGAATGGCGTGTTGTAGTTCGCTAACTTCATAGGCGGCTTTCGCAGCATCAATCACTTGCACGAAGCAAACTGCGTCGATAACAACATTGGCGTTATCTTTGGATATCACTTCTTGTGCTGGGATATCAAGCACCTGTTCCATCATATTAATTTTTTGTCCGACGCGATCAATGAATGGAATAATGATATTTAAACCGGGGCGTAGGGTGTGTGTGTAACGTCCAAAACGCTCTACTGTCCAATTGCTCCCTTGTGAAACGGTTTTCACTGCAGAAAAGATAAATGAAATAACGACGAATACAAATATGCCAACGGCGACGAGTGAATCAATAGCCATAACGGTTCCTTTTAAGTATTAAATAATCCTAATGTTGATGTTCCTTTCTCTATTGAAACGGCCGCTGTGTTAGCTAAGTTCGTTCACCCCAATCATAGAGTTTATTGTGCTCATGGGGATGAACTCACTTGCCGACTGCCGGTATCTCCAAGTCATTTGGATATAGGAGCGATTCTCATCAACGTTTGAGCTTTGCTATTGATCATTCTCTATCAGTTATCGATATGGAACAAATGAAATAATGAGATTTGATACTGGTTTTTTAAACAATCAAAGCAGAACGTTTCCAGTTTAATTGCTTGATATTATTAATATAATAATGAATACAGCTTTCTGCGATAAAGATTTGCCACACTATTTCCTTGTCCAAGAGCACTTAAAATGTCCATAAACACTTTTTTGAGCCCGCCATCGAGGCAATTAAGGTCGCTTTGTAAAAATGACCATAACAGCTCGAGAGCTTCTTCATTACGGTTAACTTGATGATATTGAAGCGCTAACTCACTTGCTATGTGAGCGTTGTTTGGCTCAGCGGAAAAAATCTCTTCTAATGCTTGAATCTCTGGGCTGTCAGCGGCTTGCTTGTGCAGCTCCAGTTTGGCGATTAAGCCTTTGTAGTAACCATCTTGATACTCTAGTGGGATGCGTTCCAGTTCTGTTTCTGCCGCTTCATACTGCTGAGTTTCCAGAAACACATCAGCGAGGGCCAGTTTGACCTCTGCTTTTGCTTTCATATCGTCAGGTAGACTTAGTAGCAAAGGTAGTGCTTGCGAATGTTGTGTTTGCTCTATCAGCGTTAAGGCTTGCTGTAGCGAAACTTCATCGTGGCTTGGCAAATGTTTGTTTAACATTGTATTCACTGTTTCTATGGTCTGAGCACCTGCTAAACCGTCGACCGCTTGACCATTAATAAACAGAGCGATTGTTGGCAGGGCTTGAACACCAAATTGTGCTGCCACTTGCTGTTCTTGTTGGCAGTTGAGAATAGCCAAGGTGAATGCGCCACTGTGTTGTTGCGCTACGCTTTGTAATTCAGGAATGAGTTGTACGCTCTCTTGATTCATGGGTGCCCAAAAATAAAAGAGAATAGGAGTCTCAACTGAGCGTTCGAACACCTCTCGAAAGTTGTGCTGATTGACCTCAACGATGTAAGGTGATTGCATGATATTTTCCTTGCGATAATCAAGTTTATAGTCTTAGAAATAGGGGTGAAAATTGGAATATCAAGGGCAAATGAAAAACGCTACCGTTAAAGTAGCGTTTTTTATCTCTCAAAGAGAGGGCAAGCAAAGGTGTCGAGAGGGCAAGTAAAGGTGTCTATAATATTAAAAATAGTGTCAGCGCAACACCGACACTGAGCCAATTTAATTGGTGTAATGTCATATTCGTCGTACCACATGTAACGCTTTATATTGGATTAACTGGGATATCCAGAGTTGTATCATGTCACATGAATGTTACGAATTAATGACAATTAAGTTGGTTGTGCTACTTTATGCAACCGTCGGTTTATCCACTGATAAGTATCGCTTTTGTCATTATCGTATACCTTGCTATTCACAAAAAATATAGGCCAGTTTTGGTTAAGCACGATGTTGTAATATATTTTTCAACGCAGGTTCTAGGTGTGAAAACTGGAAGTGAAATCCTAGCTCGGTTAGCTTTTTAGGTTTTGCTCTAATACTGTCAAACAGTAAAACAGCCGCTTCACCCATTGCAAGGTTTAGAACCCATTTGGGAGTGAATAGTATGTGTGGTCGACGTAATGTTTTCGCCAATAGCTGGCTAAAATGCTTATTAGGTACGGGATGTGGAGCACAGAGGTTAAAAGCACCTTGTGCATGTGGCGTGTCTAATAAATAGGCTATCGCTCGTGCCATATCTAATAAGTGGATCCATGGCATATACTGCTCACCCTTACCAAGAGGGCCGCCCAAGCCTAAACGGTAAGGTGGCAGCATTTTCTTTAAAGCACCACCATCGCTAGCGAGCACGATCCCCGTACGCAATAGGCACACTCTAGTTTTTTCTGATTGCGCTTGGAGGGCGATGCGCTCCCATTTTTCGCAAACGTGATGAGGAAAACTTTGTTGGTGCACATGTAATGTTTCATCAAACGGATGAGACTGTTGGTCACCATAATAGCCGACGGCCGAGCCACTGATGAAAACGGAGGGTGGTTCAGTACTGGCATGGATGAGTTCAACTAACCGCTCTGTTATTTCCCATCGACTAGCGCAAATGATCGCTTTTTGCTGTTTGCTCCAACGTTTGTCGGCGATCGGTTCTCCTGCAAGATTGATAATGGCGTCAAATTGATTCGCGTCTTTTAAACTCGCTAGGGAGGTCAGGTAGGTGATACTACCTTTGTCTACATGGGCGAGCTGCTGCTTAGCTCGCTCTATATCGCGCGTGAGGAGGTAGATATTGTGCGTGAAAATCTGTTTCATCAGCTCTTTACCGATAAAGCCAGTCCCTCCCGTTAATAGTATTTTCATGTTTCTACCTCATTGGTCTGTGCGATATCACCTAAATGGTGGTGATGAGAACGATAGCCATGTTGGTTAAGTGGCGATGCTTGTTTGCCATCTAACCTAATATAGGAAACTTATTTAGCATACGTGAATTGTTCGTGGTGATAAATGACAATGTTTATCCATAACTAAAGATGACGAAGTGTGCTGAAATTCGTACAATCTGTAGCTCCAAAATACGGAGATAAAAGTATGAAGTTGTTTTTTGCTTCGGATTTACACGGTTCACTGCCTGCTACTGAAAAAGTACTCAGTCTATTTGAACAGTCAGGTGCAGACACTTTAGTACTGCTAGGAGACCTTTTAAATCATGGTCCGCGTAATCCTATACCTGATGGGTATAATCCGACCGCAGTTGCGGAGTGCTTGAATCGATGGGCGCCGCATATTGTGGCGGTCAGAGGCAATTGTGATAGCGAAGTCGACCAAATGCTGCTCGACTTTCCGATGATGATGGATTTTTGTTGGGTAGTTTTGGAGTCAGGAACTCGTTTTTTCTTAACGCATGGCCATCAATATAATGCTCAAAATAGGCCACCATTAAAAAAAGGTGATGTTTTGATCCATGGCCACTCGCACATCCCTATGGCGCAAGGTCAAGATGATGTCATTATTGTCAACCCGGGGTCCGCGACCTTTCCACGTAGTGAATTTCCCCCAAGCTACGCTATTTATACGGATGGATTATTTCAAGTAATGGGGCTAGAGGGGCAACGACTGGCACAATATCGTTTAGCGACTAGCTCTTAAACTGGTCGCTATCTGATTTACCTGTTGTCTGAATGACCCAGATCTCGCTCTGGGTCAATGATATCTCGGACTCGTTGCTTAAGAACTTTTGCTTCAGGGAAACCACCATCATGTTTACGTTCCCAAATACGTTGTCCATTGCACATGATTTCAAATCGTCCCCCTGTATCAGGGTAGAGACGCACAGATTCAATTTCTTCACTAAAAGTATGCAGTAACTCTTGGCTTAGCCAAGTGGCTCGAAGCATCCAATTACACTGGCGGCAATAGTAGATCTCAATATTGGCTTTTTCCATGGTATACCTTTTGTGAAGAAGTAAGGGCCATACGCAACAAAGGATCTTTTCGACCCTTCATTGAAGTTACAGATTACTCGATGGCTAATTGATAAACAGTACTGTCGAACCATGGCTTAGGCTGGTGAGCAATAATGTTTTTTCATTGACGACATCAATACGTCGGCTTTGTTGAGCATCCATCTTGAAAAATTGAGTAATCAGTTCTAATTGCTCAGGGGTAAAGTCCTTACTTTGACTAGAACTAATGTTTTTAAATTCGCTAGGCGATATCAATAAGTAGCTATCACTGATATCCCAGGTGCCGGTTTCTGAGATATTAATGAAACTTTCACTTTCACCACCCACGGCGAATAACTTCACATTTGACATTCTAATATAAGTACCGTTAGGTAAATATTTTACATTCGAATTGACATCAACCCGACGGATTGGCCCAACAGAATCATTCTGTTGACTGCGTTTTACCACAGTGACCATTTTAGATTGCCATTCTTGCGCCGTTAGGATTTGTTCTATTTTTAAATCACTGCCCCAGTATAACCAACTACTGAATAGTGCAGAGATAGCTAAGATGAGGGTTGCCACTTTTGGATTCATATTTATGCCCTTATTTACACACGTTGGCCAAATCATCTTGGTTAGCTAAAATTCGTAAAGTGACATTTTCACCCGAGAACTCAGAACTATGGATGTAATTCAATACGAGCTGATTATTTTGACCACCAGTCGCAATCACCTGCTTAGGTGCCAGTTCTCCAGTATGTGATTCATTGTATTTTTTTACGCATTTTTCAATAGAAGGTAACCATTTGTTTAGGTCTGGATGATTGATGGGCGTATTCACAACTATATTGTTATAAACCGCAATCTGTTTAAATTTTGATTGTGCAGGGCTAGTCAATAGAAGAGCCAGAATAGGTAAGAAAAGAGCCACAACCAACATCAATTTGCTTTGCAGTGTTAACTTTTCTTTCCCTATTTTTACTTTCGCGAGTGGATCTGTCGTCACGGTTTGGGATGTTGTCTCTTCGGGTAGCGAAGTGGTATCCGCATCAATGTCTTGGATAGACTCACTGGCCAGTAACGGTTCCTCTTCAGGCTCGTTGGTGGTTTTTTTTTGTGAGTAGGGGGTTGCTCGAGTCACCGAGGCGATCATTTGATAACCTCGTTTCGGCACGGTTTTGACGAATTCTGGTGATTTGGTTTGATCTTTCAACATCTTACGAAGTGTTGAAATCGCTTGAGTTAAGCTTGAGTCATCAACTTCAAAACCTTGTTCACGCCACACAAACTCATGCAGTTCATGGCGTGTAATGACTTCATTTGGGCGTTCACAAAGTAGAAGTAAAATTCGACTTTCGTTACTACCAAGGCGAACAGCCTCTTGTTCGTTTTCTTGTTCAAGCAAAGAGTTACTATTGGGATCAAACGTGAATCGGTTAGCAAGGATGAATTTTGTGCCTATGTTACTCATGATAATCTTCTTATTGTTGGCATGTTTAACCGTCCATCAACCTAGCCTGCTTGGGGAAGCAATTGATGAAACATTATGCTAGTTTTTATTTTCTTTGATAAAAATTACGGCAAGCATAATCAAAATAAATGAAAAAAACAGTGTTTTTATGATTATTGACCTTGAATTTACAATTGCCAGCCTCATCTTACTAGCAAATCATCCTTGGTTGCACACTCTGTGTGTGAATGAAAATAACTCAGATGTTATGGAGCTAGTATGAGCGAAACGGCTACTACCAATAAAGAAACTCGTGGTTTTCAATCTGAAGTCAAACAGTTACTTCATCTTATGATTCACTCTCTTTATTCCAATAAAGAGATCTTCCTTCGCGAATTAATTTCAAATGCCTCTGATGCTGCGGATAAACTTCGTTTTCAAGCGTTGTCTAATGCCGATTTATATCAAGGTGATGCCAACTTAGGCGTTAAATTATCGTTTGATACCCAAGCGAATACGCTGACCATTTCAGATAACGGTATTGGTATGAGCCGCGAAGATGTCATTGAACATCTCGGTACGATTGCAAAATCCGGCACAGCGGAGTTTTTCTCTAAACTATCCCAAGATCAATCTAAAGACTCTCAGCTTATCGGTCAGTTTGGGGTGGGTTTTTACTCGGCCTTCATCGTCGCTGATGCGGTCACTGTAAGAACTCGCGCTGCGGGTTTACCTGCTAACGAAGCAGTTCAATGGTATTCACAAGGTGAAGGTGAATATACAGTAGAAAGCATTAATAAAGAGTCTCGTGGAACCGATATCATTTTGCACATGCGAGAGGAAGGCAAAGAGTTCCTTTCTGAATGGCGTCTGCGTGATGTGATTTCTAAATATTCAGACCACATTGGAATTCCAGTTTCTATCCAAACCAAGGTTCGTGATGACGAAGGTAATGAGACTGAAGAGACCCAGTGGGAACAAATCAACAAAGCACAGGCGTTGTGGACGCGTTCTAAGTCAGAAATCAGTGATGAAGAGTATCAAGAGTTCTATAAGCACGTTTCCCATGATTATGCTGACCCACTGGTGTGGAGCCATAACCGTGTAGAAGGTAAAAACGATTATACCAGCCTACTTTATATTCCAGCGAAAGCACCTTGGGATATGATGAATCGTGATCATAAATCAGGCTTGAAACTTTATGTTCAGCGTGTATTTATCATGGATGATGCTGCGCAATTTATGCCGTCCTACTTGCGCTTTGTACGTGGCTTAATCGACTCAAACGATTTACCGCTTAATGTTTCACGCGAGATTTTACAAGATAACAAGGTGACTCAATCATTGCGTAATGCTTGTACCAAGCGTGTATTGACCATGCTTGAACGTATGGCGAGCAATGATGCTGATAAATATCAAACCTTCTGGAAAGAGTTTGGTTTGGTACTCAAAGAGGGGCCTGCAGAAGATTTTGCTAATAAAGAGAAGATCGCCAGCCTATTGCGCTTCGCCTCGACCGAGGTTGACTCAGCAGAGCAAACGGTTAGTTTAGCGGCTTATGTTGAACGGATGAAAGAGGGGCAGGATAAAATCTACTACCTCACCGCCGATAGCTATGCAGCGGCCAAAAATAGCCCACACCTAGAGCAGTTTAAAGCCAAAGGTATCGAAGTTATTTTAATGTTTGATCGCATTGATGAGTGGTTGATGAACTACCTCACTGAGTTTGATGGAAAAATGTTCCAATCCATCACCAAAGCAGGGCTAGATCTGAGCCAGTTCGAAGATGAAGCGGAAAAAGAGAAGCATAAAGAGACTGAAGAAGAGTTTAAATCGGTGGTTGAACGTACGAAGCAGTACCTTGGCGATCGTGTCAAAGAGGTTCGAACTACCTTTAAACTGGCAAGTACTCCAGCGGTTGTTGTGACCGACGATTATGAGATGGGTACGCAGATGGCAAAATTGCTTGCTGCGGCTGGTCAACCGGTACCAGAGGTGAAGTATATTTTGGAACTTAACCCTGAACATGCGTTAGTGAAACGGATGGCCGATGAAGCGGATGAGCAAGTATTTGGTCGCTGGGTTGAAGTTTTATTAGGTCAAGCGACGCTCGCTGAGCGTGGTTCGATGGAAGATCCGTCACAATTCTTAACCGCAATTAATCAGCTTTTGACTAAGGTTGAATAGCTAACTGGCTAACCAAAAGCTCGCAACTGCGAGCTTTTTGCTTTGAATAGCGATTCTCTGCTGAGAACGAGCGATATTTTAGGCAAACTTGCAGCGAACATCCGGCCAAGATTATATTCTTTAGTCTTAATCTGGTTAGTCGCTTAAATTTGTATGTTAGAATGCATCGCTTGAATGCGATCGGTAAGCTGTGTATGTTGCTCGCCGAATTATTATTCACTCATCTCATTACCGTTATACCGAAACTTACCGTTGGTTTTAAGTCTCATCTGGTTGTGAGCTTCGGTATAAATCATAATTTTCTAAAGAGGATTAAACATGCGCATCATTCTTCTAGGTGCTCCCGGTGCAGGTAAAGGCACTCAAGCTCAATTCATCATGGAGAAGTACGGTATTCCACAAATCTCTACTGGTGATATGTTACGTGCTGCGATTAAAGCAGGTACTGAACTTGGCAAAAAAGCGAAATCAGTGATTGATGCTGGTCAACTTGTTTCTGATGAAATCATCCTTGGCTTAATCAAAGAACGCATCACCCAAGCTGATTGTGAAAAGGGCTTTTTACTCGATGGTTTTCCTCGCACGATTCCTCAAGCTGATGGCTTAAAAGCAATGGGTATTAATGTTGACTATGTGATTGAGTTTGATGTTGCCGATGACGTTATTGTTGAGCGTATGGCGGGACGTCGTGCTCACTTGGCTTCTGGTCGTACCTACCACGCCATTTACAACCCGCCAAAAGTGGAAGGTAAAGATGACGTAACAGGTGAAGATCTTGTCGTTCGTGATGATGACAAAGAAGAAACCGTTCGTGCTCGTTTAGGTGTTTACCACGAGCAAACAGCGCCACTGATCACTTACTACGGTAAAGAAGCACAAATGGGTAATACGAAATACCTAAAATTTGATGGCACTAAGCCAGTTGCTCAAGTTAGCGCTGATATTGAGAAAGCATTAGCATAATTGGCTCAGTATAGGCTTGTTAACTTTGTTATAGTGGAAGCGACCTAAAGGTCGCTTTTTTTATGAACTTTCCTGCCGCGAATTCGTACTCAATAATTAACAATGAAATGGATGAATGGAAGTAATGCAAAATAATCAAAAACAGGGTGTGCTATTGGTTAACTTGGGAACGCCGAGTGAACCGACGGCATCGGCAGTAAAACGATTTTTAAGCCAATTTTTACATGACCAACGTGTGGTTGATATGAGTCGTTGGATCTGGTGTCCATTATTACATGGTGTGATTCTTCCGCTGCGAGCCCCCAAGGTTGCTAAGTTATATCAATCTGTTTGGATGGAAGAAGGTTCTCCTTTGATGGTGTACTCTAAACGCCAAGTGCAAGCGTTAGAACAGTATCTCGGTACACCAGTGGAACTTGGTATGACCTATGGTTCACCAAGCCTTTTAGAGGGTATCAACACATTATTGGAGCGTGGTGTTGAAGAGATTGTGGTGCTGCCTCTGTACCCTCAATATTCTGGTACTACTACGGCTGCCGTGTTTGATGGCCTTGCCAAAGCGATGAAACGTATCCCTGTGACGCCCAATTTACGTTTTATTCGTGATTATCATAATCACCCTGCTTATATACGATCTTTGGCGAGTAAAGTCCGTGACTCTTGGCAACGTAACGGGCAAGGTGACTATTTGCTTTGTTCCTACCACGGTATCCCTAAGCGATACGCCGATAACGGTGATATCTACCCACAGCACTGCCAAAAAACCACAGAACTTTTGGCACAAGAACTTGGTTTGAATGCTGACCAAATCGGCATGACCTACCAGTCTATTTTTGGACGTGAAGAGTGGCTACAGCCTTATACGGATAAAACATTAGAGGCTCTGCCAAGCCGCGGTATTAAAAAGTTGGATATCATCACACCCGCCTTCTCGGTGGATTGTTTAGAAACCCTAGAAGAGATAGCTGAGCAAGGTAAAGAAACTTTTATTCACGCTGGTGGAGAATTGTTTACCTACATTGAGTGCCTAAATGATTCGGCAATGCATATAGAAATGATGGCTTCCTTAGTTAAGCGCTGATGAGTTGAATTCTTTTCTGGTACAAAAACGGTCACTATAGCGTGACCGTTTGTCATTATTATTCTTGAATTACCACTAGGTGTATTTGAAGCTAAACCAACTGAGCTTGTTGCTCCTCAATTTCTTCAGCGTAGCTTGTGGTTCTTTCTGCACCGTGCATCCAACGAACGAGCGTGTTAGAGCACAACAGTAAAATGACGCCGCCAATGCTTGCTGTTACTGCAATACCGCTGAAGATAGCCATCGCACCAAGCTCTCCCACATGAGAACCTACATGGCCTGCTACATAATTCGCGATTGCGTTACAACCGAACCATGCTCCCATCATTAATGAAGCAAGGCGTAGTGGGGCTAGTTTAGTGACAAGCGATAGACCAATTGGTGATAGACACAGTTCGCCCAAGGTATGGAAGAAGAAGGCACCGACAAGCCATAGCATTGATGTTTTTACGGTAGTGTCACCACCTTGCTCCATAACCGCACCAACCATGCATAGGAAGCCTAGGGCTAAGAAGAACATCGCTAATGCAAACTTCATTGGCGAGTTTGGTTCACGCTTACCTAATTTTACCCATAATACGGCTAATACAGGGGCAAGAGTAATAATGAAAAATGGATTTAACGATTGGAACCAAGCCGCAGGTATCTCAAAACCGCCCATCATACGATCAGTGTATTGCTGCGTGTAAATGTTCATTAAACCACCAGCTTGTTCGAAACCCGCCCAGAAAACAATAGTAAACAAACTCATCACAAGGATAACTTTGATACGATCTACTTCTGCTTTCGTTAGTGGTTCTTTATTTGCTGATTTTTTCAGTTTTAGATCGCGCTTAGCTGCTGGTTCGCGGCCAATATTACCAAGCCATGATTGAGCCATTGCCATTTGCATCACAAGGCTGATCAGCATACCAATACCAGCGGCCACAAAACCGGCTTTCCAACCAAATGAGTTAGTAACTGAACCAGAGATCACACCAGCAAGTAGCGCACCTAAATTGATCCCCATGTAGAAGATGGTGAACGCGCCATCACGACGGTTATCACCTTCATTATATAGGTCACCAACCATTGTTGAGATATTGGGCTTAAATAGACCGTTACCACAGATAAGCAGTGCAAGGCCTAAATAGAAAGTGTGTAGAGAGCCAATGCCTAGCACATCTGCAGGCAGTGCCAGCGTAAATTGGCCAATGGCCATTAACGCTCCACCCAATAAAATAGAACGGCGTTGCCCAAGGTAGTTGTCTGCAAGGTAACCACCAATAAGCGGTGTGATGTAGACTAGCCCTGTATAGGTGCCGTAAAGATCGAGAGCATCTTTAGTCGACCAACCTAGACCGCCATTCATCGTTGCGTCTGTAAGATAAAGTACCAAAATGGCGCGCATCGCATAATACGAAAAACGCTCCCATAGCTCTGTGCCAAAAAGTAAAAATAGGCCCCTTGGGTGCCCAAAGTATTGATGTTGGTTTGTCATAAGAATTATTAGTATTTGAGATGAGAAAAATTGTGCTTTAGATATACATGGGCTTTTAGCGTATCGCAATGAGTAAAATCAGTATTTTATTCTGGCATTATTAACTAACTCATTGTTTTTAAAATGCATGTCTATCAATGCTCAAAGTTTTGTTGCGTTATGAAAACTTATCTTTCATTACTGATTATTTGAATTTGCCTTGTTCGGACATTAAGGGTTTATTTTTGTGTTCAGTTTATTAGCCGTTTATTGAGGAGGAGGATGGTGTTAGGATTCAAGAAAAAGAAAAGCAGTAGCTAGGAATAAAATGAAACGTTGGTATTTGTTGTATTGTAAACGTGGCGATCAGAGGCGTGCTAAAGCACACCTTGAAAACCAAGGTGTCGAATGTTTCTACCCAGAAATTGAACTAGAGAGAATTCTTCGGGGTAAGCGGCAAGTTGTCAAAGAGCCACTTTTTCCCTCCTATATGTTCATTTACTTTGATTTTGAAATTGGCCCAACCTTTACTAGTGTGCGCTCTACTCGCGGTGTGGTTGATTTCATCCGATTTGGTTCACATCCGAAGGAGTTGGACAGTGATTTGATCGAGGAATTGAAGTTACTCGACCAGTTAAAATTACCGGTAGCATCGTTCAATATTCCAGAAAAAGGGCAGGTAGTTCGACTTAAGGGTGGGCAGTTCTCAGGAATTGATGCCATTTACCAAGAGCCCGATGGTGAGACGCGATCGATTATGCTGGTTAAAATGATCAGCCAAGTGATACCGATGAGCATTGATAATAAGCATTTAGAATTAGATTCGTGATTGACTCTCTACAGTAAGCTCTTTAGACACATAAAAGGCGCATTTTGCGCCTTTTATTTACTTTATTAGCCAGCGTTTTGGTTAGTACGCTTCATTATGCACCGCTTTGACAGCTCGGCCTGACGGGTCAATACAATTTTTAAAGGATTCATCCCACTCTATTGCTTTGGCGGAAGAACAAGCTACAGAAGGACCTCCAGGAACGCATTGTGCAGCAGACTCTAACGGGAACAGCTCTTCGAAGATCTCGCGGTAAACATACCCTTCTTTTGTCGCTGGAGTATTATATGGGAAGCGGTATTTTGCTGTTTCCATCTGTTGATCGGTAACTTTTTCTTCAGCAACACTCTTTAGGGTGTCAATCCAGCTATAGCCCACACCATCGGAAAATTGCTCTTTTTGACGCCAAGCAATCGAGGCTGGCAGATAATCTTCAAAGCACTCACGTAGAATGTGTTTTTCCATCTTGCCATTGCCACACATTTTGTCAGCAGGGTTAAGCCTCATTGCAACATCAATAAACTCTTTGTCTAGGAAAGGAACGCGTCCTTCCACTCCCCAAGCCGCTAAAGATTTATTAGCGCGAGCACAGTCAAACAAGTTCAACGCCAGCAGTTTACGCACCGTTTCTTCGTGGAATTCTTGCGCGTTTGGTGCTTTGTGGAAGTATAAGTAACCACCGAAGATCTCATCCGCTCCTTCGCCGGAAAGTACCATTTTGATACCCATAGCTTTGATTTTCCGCCCCATCAAATACATCGGAGTAGAGGCTCGAATTGTCGTCACGTCATACGTTTCAATATGGTAAATAACATCACGAATAGCATCTAAACCCTCTTGGATGGTATACGTCATTTCGTGGTGTACAGTGCCAATTTTTTCAGCCACTTCACGAGCCGCTTTAAGGTCTGGAGCACCGTCTAAACCCACCGCAAAAGAGTGAAGCTGTGGCCACCATGCTTCTGATTGTTCATCATCTTCAATTCGCATTGCGGCGTAACGTTTCGCAATGGCTGACGTAATTGAAGAGTCCAATCCTCCAGAAAGCAAAACCCCATAAGGTACATCTGTCATCAGTTGGCGCTTAACGGCCGCTTCTAATGCTTGTTTTAGCTCTTCTTTACTGCTGCTATTGCCTTGGACTGCCGCATATTCATTCCAATCTCGAATATAGTAGCGTTGTGCACCTGCCTCTTTCGAGCTGTAGTAACTACCAGGAGGAAATTCACTGATAGTTTTGCAAATGCTTACCAAAGCTTTCATTTCGGATGCAATGTAATAGTTACCGTGTTCGTCATGGCCTTGGTAAAGAGGAATGATACCAATATGGTCACGCCCGATGAGGTACTCATCTTTTTCTTCATCATAGAGCACAAAGGCAAAGATACCGTTGAGTTCTTCAAGCAGCGCGGCACCCATGTCTGCATAAAGCGCTAATATCACTTCACAGTCAGAGTCGGTTTGAAAATCGTATTTGCCTTGGTAACGAGCACGAATTTCTTTGTGGTTATAAATCTCACCATTGACCGCTAATATGTGCTTTTTATTTGGGCTGTAAAGTGGTTGTGCGCCGCTGTTTAAACCGACAATAGAAAGGCGCTCATGAGCCAAGATTGCTTTTTCTGAAGCATAGATGCCAGACCAATCAGGGCCGCGGTGACGCATTTTTTTAGACATCTCTAGCGCTATTGGGCGTAACGCTGTTGCATCACTTTTAATATCAAGAATGCCAAATATAGAACACATACAACTTCCTTTTGATGATTTTTAATCTGTTGGACCTAATTTGCCATTCTGGTTAAAAAAAGCAACCATATGGTGTCGTTAATATCACATAAGATGCATCTTGGTGAATTTTATTTAAGTAATGGGTGCTTTATATGGATTTTTTCTATTTGTTTTCTATTTTTGAGCGATGGTGGGTAAATTATGCCCAACTAAGCTCTGGGGCCGTATTGAGTTGGGCATAGAAATGACAATGTTTTACCTAAAAATTGCGATGGCTTACCTAGACATTATTACGGTTTAGTAAAATTAGGTTGGAGTTGTTTACATACGTGACGGGCAAAACCGCTACCCGCTTCGCTATAGATGTTGAATGCCGCATCAACACCACTTTCCAATAGTGATTCCAATTGGTCTGGGTATTCGGCGATGGCTGCGATTTGTCCTTTAAAATTACGGTGTTGTAACTGCGATAGCGCGATTTGGTTACCCTGATGATGCGGCATAGCAAGTAGTACGAGTTTTACATTACCAGTGTCTAGAATACGCTCCCAAAAATCAGGGTCGGTTGCATCACCAGCAATAACATTGCGCCCTTGTGAGCGGTGATCATGAGCAACCTCTTCTCGGACTTCTATGCCTAAACTTATTTTGCCATAACGAGAGCGCAACTCATCATATGCACCGGTACCGATGCGGCCCATCCCTAATATGAGTACCTGAGCATGGCCTGGATTAATTAATTGATCTTTGGTGTTGAGTTTTTCAGCGGCATGTTCTTTGAGCCATTGCCGTGAATGTTGATAGAGTTCATGGCCTTTACGGCTTATTGGGGCTGCGATTACAAATGAAATGGATACCGCAATGGCCAGTGCGACCAATATATCACCCGACATCCATCCCATTTTGAAAGCAAGCCCCCCCACAATCAGTCCGAATTCACTGAAATTGAATAAAGACAAGGTGGCTAACAGTGAGGTTCTCACTCGGAATTTAAAGCGGTTGAGTACCCAAAAATAGAGGATACCTTTGATGGGAAGCAGCAGTAAGAGCAACAATGCGAGCGCAAACCCAGTCATTGTGGGCTGTTCTGATAGTCCAATATTGAGGAAAAAGCAGACGAGAAACAGCTCTTTTAGATTAAAGAGTGATTTTGACAGCTCAGATGCTTTGCGATGGCCTGCTAGCAGCATGCCTAAAATCAGAGCACCAAGATCGGGTTTCATCCCAACCAATTCAAATGATCCTGCTCCGACCACTAAGGCAAAAAATATACCAAACAGAACAAGCATTTCACCGTGACCAACCCAGTCGAGCAGTTTGTAAAATAGTGGCCGCATAAAGGGTAGGATCAATAAAGTGGCAGCGTACCAATGAGGAAGTTTTCCTGTCGAGACGGTTAAAAATATGACAGCAAAGATATCTTGCATCACAAGAATACCGATGGCGATAGTGGCGTATGTCGCGTTCATTTCTCCTTTCTCTTGCAGTGATTTCACCGCAAAAACAGTACTGGAGAATGACAAAGCAAAACCAAGCAGAACTAATTGTTCAATTGACATGGAGGCCAGAGAGCTAACCCCTAAATATTTGAATATCAATAAAGCAATGCTGAAAATCCCTGTCGAAAGGAGGTTATGAACCGTGGCACCAGCCCAAATCTCTCTCGCAAGTAAGGTTTTAATCTCTAGCTTAAGTCCAATTGTGAACAGCAATAAGGTAACCCCTAGATCGGCTAGGGTCAGAATGGTATCGCTGCTGTGGTAGCCAGCAGCATTAAGGCCAAACCCAGCAACTAAAAAGCCAACCAACGGAGGTAAATTGCATTTCAAGGCAATAAACCCTGCGAAAAAAGCCGTTGAAATTAGGATAAGTTCCATAAATTCCTTTAGTAATGCTTTGGTTTAAAAATAATGTTTTGGTTGTAAAAAAGGCTGTGTCATGACGACACAGCCTTTTATTATAATTCAATCGGTTGCTTAATCGCCAAGTAATTTTTGAAGTAAAACACCATTTAACATTGCCCGTTTAATCATAGCAAATGCACCTATGGTTGGTTGTTTATCAATCTGCGACGCGACTATGGGTAAATTGGTGTGGAAAGTTTTGAGTGATTGATTCTCTACATTTCGTTGAATCGCGGGGAATACGATCTCTTGAGCGGCTGTAATTTGACCTGCAATTACCACTTTTTGTGGGTTGAACAAGTTAATGGTCATCGCAATGGCTTTACCGAGTTGATTACCCACTCGAATTAAGCTCTGTTTTGCTAGCTCATCACCGAGATTGGCGTGCTCACATACATCATTGATGGTAATGCTCTCTATATTCGCTAGGCTAGATTCATAGCCCTGAGCAATCAGTTTTTTAACACGAGATATAATAGCCGGGTTTGCGGCTACCGTTTCTAAACAGCCGAAATTTCCGCATTGACACTGTTCGCCGAGTGGGTCGATTTGGATATGACCAATTTCACCTACGTTACGGTTATAGCCTAGGAATACTTGACCATTGACGATAATGCCAGCCCCAGTTCCTCGGTGAACGCTGACTAGGATAGAGTCTTGACAGTCTTTGCTGGCACCAAAATAATGTTCGGCAAGCGCCATACCGCGCACGTCGTTGCCAACAAAACATTCAACATGAAAATTATCACGAATGATGTCACCTAAAGCGAGTGCATCAATAGCAATGTTGGGCATGTATTCTACGACACCCGTTTCTGGGTTGACTAAGCCGGGTAGGGCAATACCAATGGCAATGAACTGTTCGATTCGCTCTTGCTGTTGTTTGATAAAGGTATTGAGGTGGAAAAGGAGTCCCTCAATTAATTGTGTTTGGTGAGAATAGTGAAACTCGTGATAGTCCGACGCGAGTTCTTTGCCCCCTAAATTATACAGGCTGAGCTGAATGTAATCTCGGCCTAAACGTACGGCGACAGAGTGAAAAGGGGCTACTTCGGTTGTTAAGGAGATGGCTCTACGTCCGCCAGTAGAGGCTTGTTGTGCGACCTCTTTAATGAGGCCGCGTTCTAGAAGTTGGCGGGTTATTTTTGTAACACTTGCTGGAGCAAGTTGGCTCACATCGGCAACTTGAATACGAGATATCGGACCTTGTAGGTCGATCAATCGGTACACTGCTGCGCTGTTGAGTTGTTTGACTAAATCTACGTTACCTATTTGTCCGCCATTCATTATCAATTGTGCTCGTATTGTCCGTTAACAACCGTCGCCTGAACATTGAAGTCTCTATCAAATGCAGTGAGGTTCGCCACCATGCCTTTTTTTACTCGGCCTAGTTTGTGATCCACACCAATTGCTTTTGCCGGATACAGAGTTGCCATCCGCAGAGCTTCGTCCAATGCGATACCAACGTGCTCAACAGTGTTTTGCACTGCCTCAATCATAGTGAGTGCTGAGCCGCCCAGTGTGCCGTTTTCATCAACACACTTACCATCACGGTAATATACTTTCTTACCGACAAAAATAAAGTAATCCATGTTAGCGCCTGCAGGAGCTGTGGCATCGGTCACTAATACAAGCTTTTCGCCTTTGATTTTGTGAGCAATTCTGATGTTAGCATAATCAACATGAAAGCCATCAGCAATAATGCCAGCATAAACTTCTGGGGTGTCATAAATTGCACCAACGACACCGGGTTCACGTCCAACCATCGGCGTCATGGCATTAAATAAGTGTGTGGCAAAGGTGATGCCTGATTCAAAGCTTTTACGTGCTTCAGTATAAGTTGCGTTAGTGTGACCAATCGATACCACAATGCCAGCTTTCACCAGACGTTCAATGTGTTCTGGATTGTTGTGCTCTGGCGCCAATGTCACTTTAGCAATCACATCGCTATTTTCACACATAGTGGCGATCATGTTGTCATCTGAAGGGCGGATGAAATCCACACTGTGAATGCCCTTTTTCATCACATTAAGATATGGCCCTTCAAGGTGTAAACCCAGTGATTGGTTTTTATATTGAGAGTGATATTCACGTGCGGCAGAAATCGCTTTGCGCATGTCTTCGTCTGAAGAGGTGATTAACGTTGGCAAAAAGCTTGTGCATCCTGATTTTAGGTTGGCTTTATGCATGATCTGCATCGTAGTCGCGGTTACTTCATCATTCAGCATCACACCGCCACAACCATTCAATTGCAGGTCGATAAAGCCTGGGCTTAGGTTTGCACCATTTAAATCTTGTGTCGCTATATCTTGTGGTAAATCCGCAATAGGACAGACCGCTTCAATCAACTCGTTGTTGATAATCACAGCATGGTCAACTAGCACATCACTGCCAGTGTAGATTTTACAGTTAGTTAGTGCGTACATAATCATCAAATCCTTATCTATCAATATTTTATAAATTTGGCGAGGCGACGAAATGAAAGGTGGAATGTGCCAGTACGGTGCTTTCTTTTCTTACTTCAATTAGGTCGCGAATTATCTTGCTAGCAAACAGCCAATGCTGGATGACATTAAAATTAAGTGCTCGTTTTGACTGGGTTATTTGATAGTTATAGTTTGCATTTTATACGAAAAAAGCCAGTCGGGGTTGTTTAGCTTACATGCTATTCGACGATGAAACAGGCAAATATTATCGCCTAATTTCCATTTTTTTTAATTGTAAAATAAGTTTTATGATCTCGCTAGCAAAAACCTTGGTATTTGGCAGATTGTGGTGATTATGATCACAAATGATAAGGTTTTAATTTGCGGAGCAAAATTAATATCATAAACTGAGTTTGACTAAATTGAGCGACTAAAATAAGTGGCTCAACCAAATACAAAAAATCCTAAATCCTATAGGGGGAACTTAAGGTGAATATTCTTGGATACTTTCAAAAAGTAGGCAAGGCGTTGATGGTACCAGTTGCCACATTGCCAGCTGCCGCGATACTAATGGGTATTGGTTATTGGATCGACCCAAATGGGTGGGGTTCAAACAGTGCCTTGGCTGCATTCCTGATTAAAGCAGGTGCTGCAATCATTGATAACATGTCTGTACTGTTTGCTGTTGGTGTGGCTTACGGTATGTCTAAAGATAAAGACGGTGCTGCTGCATTGTCGGGTTTTGTTGGTTTCTTAGTCGTGACGACTTTGCTTTCTCCAGGAGCCGTTGCACAGATCCAAGGTATTGATCCAAGCGCAGTTCCTGCTGCTTTTGGTAAAATCAACAACCAGTTTGTTGGTATTTTAGTAGGTATTGTTTCTGCTGAAATCTACAATCGCTTCTCTACTGTAGAACTGCATAAAGCATTAGCCTTCTTCTCTGGCAAACGCCTAGTACCTATTTTGACGTCGTTTGCTGGTATTTTTATCGCCTTCGTTCTGATGTATGTATGGCCGCATGTTTATGGTGGTCTAGTATCGTTTGGTGAATCGATTCAAGGTCTAGGTTCTGCGGGTGCAGGTATCTATGCGTTCTTTAACCGCTTGCTAATCCCTGTTGGTCTTCATCACGCACTGAACTCAGTATTCTGGTTTGACGTTGCGGGTATTAACGACATTCCTAACTTCTTAGGTGGTGCAAAATCTATCGCTGAGGGTACTGGTATCCCAGGTGTAACGGGTATGTACCAAGCAGGCTTCTTCCCTATTATGATGTTCGGTCTACCTGGTGCGGCATTGGCTATTTACCACACATCTACAGCGAAGAATAAAGAGAAAGTTGCTTCTATTATGATTGCAGCTGGTTTTGCTTCATTCTTTACCGGTGTAACTGAACCTCTAGAATTCTCGTTCATGTTCCTTGCTCCTGCACTATATGTACTGCATGCAGCATTGACGGGTCTATCAGTATTCATTGCTGCTTCAATGCAGTGGATTGCGGGTTTCGGTTTCTCTGCAGGCCTTGTGGATATGGTATTGTCATCACGTAACCCACTGGCGGTTAATTGGTACATGCTAATAGTTCAAGGTATTGTGTTCTTTGCTCTCTACTATGTGATTTTCCGTACCGTTATTTTGAAATTTGGCCTTAAAACACCAGGTCGCGAAGATGACGACAGCGATAGCAAAGTATCAGGCGCGAAAGAGTCTTCTGAGCTCGCTAAACAATACCTTAAAGCTCTAGGCGGTCACAGCAACCTATCTAACATCGATGCTTGTATCACTCGCTTACGTTTATCTGTCAATGACATGAGTATTATCGACGAGAAAACATTAAAAGCATTGGGTGCCATGGGTGTGGTGAAACTGGGTACTAATAACCTACAAGTTATCTTAGGCCCTCTTGCTGAAATCGTTGCTGGTGAGATGAAGTCTATCAATGCAAACGAAGATCTTTCTAGCGTGAAACTTCCTTAGTCTTAATCGCAACGGATGATTAGGTTATTTTAAAGCCTCTGCTTTATGCAGAGGTTTTTCTTATTCATCAAATGAGCGCTATTCAAATTTAAGGCTGCCCACAACGGTAGCTTTTGCCTATTTCTTACGCCCTTTACCTGAAATTTTGCTTAGCCTAGCCAGACAAAAGGCAATGTCTTGAAATAATCGCAGGAAATGCCCACTTTTTATTGTGCAAGAGCGGATAATTGTGGATCATTAGCGACAAACTTTCTGTTTCTGCAAGCATTGCTGCTCTTACATACAGAAAAATCTTCTGACGATACTAAATAATTTTGAGGTGCTATAGATGAGTGAAGCTGAGGCTCGTCCATCGAATTTTATTCGCCAAATCATTGATAAAGATTTAGCGGATGGCAAACACACAAGTGTGCATACTCGTTTTCCGCCCGAGCCAAATGGTTACCTGCACATCGGTCATGCTAAATCTATCTGCTTAAACTTTGGTATTGCTCAGGACTATCAGGGACAGTGTAATTTACGTTTTGACGATACAAACCCTGAAAAAGAAGATATGGAGTACGTTGAGTCAATCAAAGCCGACGTGAAATGGCTCGGCTTCCAATGGTCTGGTGATGTTTGTTATTCGTCAGATTATTTTGACAAACTATACCAATACGCGGTTGAGTTGATCCAAAAAGGTCTGGCTTATGTTGAAGAGCTCAGTCCAGAAGAGATCCGTGAATATCGAGGTACATTGACTCAAGCAGGTAAGCCAAGTCCGTACCGCGATCGCAGCATTGAAGAAAACCTAGCCCTATTTGAGAAAATGCGCGCTGGTGGTTTCGAAGAAGGCAAAGCGTGTTTACGTGCCAAGATTGACATGGCGTCATCCTTTATGGTGATGCGCGATCCTGTGCTTTACCGTGTTCGTTTCGCTGAGCATCACCAAACGGGTAACAAATGGTGCATTTATCCAATGTACGATTTTACCCACTGTATCTCGGATGCCTTGGAAGGAATCACGCACTCAATTTGTACCCTAGAGTTTCAAGATAACCGCCGTCTGTACGATTGGGTGTTGGAAAATATCACGATTGACTGTCGACCACATCAGTATGAGTTTAGCCGTTTAAACCTTGAATACACGGTAATGTCTAAGCGTAAACTAAACCAGCTGGTTACGGAAAAATTAGTGGATGGTTGGGATGACCCACGTATGCCGACGATTTCAGGTTTACGCCGCCGTGGATTCACACCAGCATCGATTCGTGAGTTTTGCAAACGCATAGGTGTGACAAAACAGGAAAATATGATCGAATTCAGTTCGTTAGAGTCTTGTATCCGTGAAGACTTAAACGAACATGCGCCTCGCGCCATGGCGGTTCTTGACCCTGTAAAAGTGGTGATAGAAAACTTTGAGGCGGGTAAAGTCGAGACGTTAACGCTGGCAAATCATCCAAACAAGCCTGAAATGGGCGAACGTGAAGTTCCATTTACTCGCGAATTGTGGATTGAACGTGAAGATTTCCGTGAAGAAGGCAACAAGAAATACAAACGTTTAGTTTTAGGCAAAGAAGTTCGCTTACGCGGCGCTTACGTAATAAAAGCAGAGCGCATTGAAAAAGATGCACAAGGCAATATTACGACAATATTCTGCACTTACGATATGGATACTCTGGGTAAAAACCCGGCTGATGGACGCAAAGTAAAAGGTGTTATTCATTGGGTATCCGCCGATAAAGCCTTGCCAGCTGAAATTCGTTTGTATGATCGCCTATTTACCGTTCCCAACCCGGCGGCGGCTGACAACTTTGCCGAAACTATTAACCCAGATTCATTGGTTAAAATTAATGGTTTTGTTGAGCCTAGTTTAGTGTCGGCACACGCGGAGCAAGGTTATCAGTTTGAGCGCATGGGTTATTTCTGTGCTGACTCGAAAGATTCTAAACCAGAAGCGTTGGTTTTTAACCGCACAGTGGGTCTACGTGACACTTGGGCAAAAATAGACGCAGAGTAAGCTTAAGTACTATTTAAAAAGGTCAGCCAATGCTGGCCTTTCTTTTTATTATGGTACTGTTTTTGTCTGAGCAAGCTCACTTAGCGGGGAAAAATGTGTGAGATTCCTGCGATTATCGTAGTCGTGACACATTTTTTACCTTGCGTCCTATAGTTTTGCTAGCGTTATCCGATATATTAAACAGATCATCGTATTTATTTATTCCAAGCACATAGCTGAGCCTTATATGCGTCAAATTTTTCAGCGTCTACTGTTGCCGATAGCAATGGTTGCCGTGACTCAGACTTCTATCGTTAGTGCCGAGAGCATTCGCCTGGTTGGGCCGAATGGTGAGATCCAGTCTTCTCCTCAATTTTCAGAAAATCTCACTCAAACTCGTAATCTTCAGCAGGCTAATAGCCAACCATCGACGTTTTTTGGGCCAACCTTAGACAGCGACACTTTGTGGTCTATTGCCACTCGACTACGCCCATCGAATAACGTCACTGTACAACAAACCCTACTGGCCATTTATCGGCTAAACCCTCAGGCGTTCGAAAATCAAAATATTCACAGTTTGATTCCGGGTAGCAACTTACGTGTTCCATCATTGGCACAGGTAAATAGTGCGCCCACACAAGAAGCGGTCAATATCATGGCCGCGCATCAAGCCAAATTGAATGCTAATACGGCGCAGCCAACAGCGCCTGTTACTGCTGCTTCTACAGCTTTGCCTGAAAAAACAATTGCCTCTATTGCCGCTCAACCAGTTGTTGAAAAGACGAAGAGTGAACCTGTGCTAAAAGATATTGGCACACAAGTTGCGAAATCTGATACTGAATTACTGGCGCTTGAAGAGAAAAATCATAAGTTACGTTTGATGCTGGCAGATGTTCAATCTGAAGTCGATGCACTCAAAGGAGAACTCGGTGACGAAAACCGCATTCGCTCTGAAGTTGAAAAGCTACTTGATGAAGAACGTCGAAAAGCACTAGAGGCGCAAAAGCTTGCACCAAGTGCACTTGATCAACTGCTTTCCAACTCTTGGTTGGTCGCCGCTCTCGCCCTTATTCCTGGTCTGTTAATTGGTTTACTGGTTGTGATGTTGCTTGGCCGCCGATCCAAGCCAACGGAGCAGCCTGTTGTCACTCAAGGTAATCAAGAGCCCATAACGCCAATGGCTGCTGGCAGCCTTGAAGATATTGACGATGATTTAATGCTGGATGATGACTTGTTTGGTGAGTCTGATGATAGTGAGAAGTTATTTGGTGACGACATCACACAGGATGATGAAATCGATGACAATGCTGAGCAAGAATCGGACATTTTTGCCGATTTAGACGATACAGATTTAGACTTCAACCTCGAAGGTGAAGATGGCGAAGACCCATTTGCGAGTATCGGCGATGATGGTGATCTTGCTGCGGATTTAGAAGATTTGACCGCTAGCAGTAACGGCATCAGTGTTGGTGCTGACGAAAAAGCTGTCGGTCTCGATGAGATGGCGCGAGCTTTAGACGAAGCGTTATTAGATGAAGATGACGGCGAAACAGAATTTGATTTATCCGATGATGATGATTCCATCTCTGAAGACGACATTGACGCGTTATTGGCTGGAGATGATAAAGCTGAAGATCTCGGAAGCGATACTTTAGATCAATCGCTACTTGACGATTTGTTTGCCGCCAATAGTGATGACGATCATCATGATAGTTTTGACTTTGATTCATTATTGGATGAGTCCGAAGATGATTTCAACTTGGATTCAGAAGAGCCTGAGCTAGCAAAAACCGGCGGTAACTTCGATTTAAAAGAAGCAGAGCTAGCGTCGGATAGTGAACTTGATGATCTATTCGCAACGATTGAAGCGCAATCTGACCTCACCTCAATAGAAACTGATTCCTCCACTGAAACAGCGCTGCTGGATGAATTATTAGAAGAGCAAGATGAAGACGTCCTAGCAATTGATAGTGACAGTGTCGAACTGCTCGATGAGCTACTCGGTGATGATGAAGAGAACGAGACAGACTTATCGGAAAGCACCGACTTACTTGAAGAACTTGTGCAGCCCGATAAAGACATCGCTTCGAGCGAAGAAGATATTGATGATGTTGACTTCACTGGTGATCAAACTCTGTATGAGTTATTGGGTGAAGAAACTACGGAATCCGACATTGAAACCGAGCTGGATGAGAATAGTACAGAGCTATTGGACGAACTATTTACTGACAATGGTTCTGAATCACTTGAGTTTGAAAAGGCAGACCAAGAGCAAGAAGGTGCTGAAGATAAGGATAGTCTCGCTGAAGAAGATGGTACGGCATTATTTGAAGAGTTGCTGGAAATCGAGCAGCATGCTCAGAATATCGAAGAGGCCGAACAGCAAAATAGCGAGTTGTTGGATAATGAAAACGATAGCGTTGAAGATTCCGAGTTTAACAGCGACATCTTCATTGACGATCTGCTAAGTGCCGCTCCTGAAAAAGATCCTCTACTGGATGATGAACAGATGGGAGTGGTTGATGGCGACATTGATGAAGAATTTATCGACGACTCATTTGATTTTAACCCAGAAATTGAAGGGGCAAGTTATCCGGATCTGAAGCCGAATGAGGAGCAACCTCTAAGCAGCTCGACATCCCCGGAAAAAATAGAACCCGCACAGGTTAGCAAACCAGAAGTCAGCCCTAACGAATTTGGAGTTCCACAAGATGAAGACTGGGACATTGGTGAGCTAGAAGACGAAGAACCAAGCCAAGCTGATGTTGAGCCGCTTCAAACTAATTCAGCAGAATCATCGGCAAAGGACCATGTTGAGGAGCTCCACGATGACAAGTTAGTGGAGTTCGAAGAAGAAGATCTCCTTGCTTCCTTTAATGAGCCATCGCTAGAAGAACAGTCACAGAGCGAGCTTTCCGAAGTCCAACTGCCAGAGCAGTCAGAAGAAGACGCGCTGGCGGATGCGATAGCCGAGCCTCAAGAGGCGGCGTCAGAGCCTGTTGCTCAAGAAAGTTTTGAAGCGATTGACGAGCAAGCCTTGCCTGAATTCAGTGAAGAAGATGCACTTGCTTCAATTAACGAGCCTCCTCTAGAAGAAGAAAAGGAAGACGAGAGCGATCTTACGGATCTTGAGCTGCCAGAGTACACAGAAGAAGACGCGCTGGCGGATGCGATAGCTGAGCCTCAAGAGGCGGAGTCAGAGCCTGTTGCTCAAGAAAGTTTTGAAGCGATTGATGAAGAGGCGTTGCCTGAGTTCAGCGAAGAAGATGCGCTTGCTTCAATTAACGAGCCTCCTCTAGAAGAAGAAAAGGAAGACGAGAGCGACCTTACGGATCTTGAGCTTCCAGAGTACACAGAAGAAGACGCGCTGGCGGATGCGATAGCCGAGCCTCAAGATGCGGCGTCAGAGCCTGTTGCTCAAGAAAGTTTTGAAGCGATTGATGAAGAGGCGTTGCCTGAGTTCAGCGAAGAAGATGCACTTGCTTCAATTAACGAGCCTCCTCTAGAAGAAGAAAAGGAAGACGAGAGCAACCTTACGGATCTTGAGCTTCCAGAGTACACAGAAGAAGACGCGCTGGCGGATGCGATAGCCGAGCCTCAAGAGGCGGCGTCAGAG
>NZ_CAWNMR010000001.1:0-134385 GCF_963875615.1 Vibrio sp. V09_P4A23P171 | reverse complement strand
ATAGGTTGGGTGTGTAAGCGCTGCGAGGCGTTGAGCTAACCAATACTAATTGCCCGTGAGGCTTAACCATACAACACCGAAGGGGTTTTGTGGGCTCAATTGAAGAACATTGAATGTGTGAATGAGAACGAAACAGCTTTCCGAATTAAGAAATTTGCTTGGCGACCATAGCGTTGTGGACCCACCTGATTCCATGCCGAACTCAGAAGTGAAACACAACAGCGCCGATGGTAGTGTGGGGTCTCCCCATGTGAGAGTAGGACATCGCCAGGCTTTGAATATTGTCTAACCAGACACGCTGCGGAGCGGTAGTTCAGTTGGTTAGAATACCGGCCTGTCACGCCGGGGGTCGCGGGTTCGAGTCCCGTCCGCTCCGCCACTTATTAAGAGCCTCAGCAGTTATGTTGAGGTTTTCTTCAATGAGAAGCATAAATTATTTAGGGGTGTAGCTCCAACTGGCAGAGCAGCGGATTCCAAATCCGCGTGTTGGGAGTTCGAATCTCTCCACCCCTGCCATCTATCAAGCCTCCGCAGAAATGCTGAGGCTTTTTACTATTTTTCATCTCCTTATTATTTTTTAGGACATTCCTGTTCTTCAATAAAAGTATCGCCTCCATACTGCATTAAACCGATCTTTTCTGTGCTAATTTTAAGTTTGCATTTTTACGGCGTCAGTAGGTAATGCTTGCTAAGATAGTGGCAATATCCTCGTAGGGAAAAATATAAGATGAATCCAGTCATTGAAACTATTCTTGCACATCGTTCTATCCGATCTTTTACCGATCAGAAGATAACTCCAGATCAGCTGAGTACAATTATTTCTGCTGGTATTGCGGCATCATCATCGAGCCTATTACAGGTTAATTCAATCATTCGTGTTACGGATAAAGATAAACGCGAGCAGTTGGCTATACTGGCGGGCAACCAAGCTTATGTTGCAAGCGCTGCTGAGTTTTTAGTGTTCTGCATTGACTACCAACGTCATTACGCCATTAATCCTGAGGTAAAACCAGAGCTGATTGAACTCACTTTGATTGGCGCTGTAGACGCTGGGATCATGGCACAAAACTGTTTATTGGCGGCAGAATCGATGGGATTGGGTGGTGTTTATATTGGCGGCTTAAGAAATTCACCTAAAGAAGTGGATGAGTTATTAGAGCTTCCTCCATATTGCGCAGTGTTATTTGGTATGTGTTTGGGGTATCCGGCTCAGAATCCACAACTAAAACCTCGTTTATCTCCTGAGGTAATTGTTCATGAGAATACCTACCATGCTTTGAGTTATGCTGAAATAGAGCAATATGATGAGACGATGAGGGCTTATTATCAGACGCGTTCTTCCAATACCAAGCAAGCGGCTTGGTCTACAGAGGTAACGGCTAAATTAGCACAAGAATCTCGACCTCATATGTTGAACTATCTCAACAGTAAAGGCTTAGCACACCGATAAAAAAGAGCCCAATCTTAACGATTGGGCTCTTTTACAATGATTAGGCTAAACCTTGAATAACGACGAATTTTTCAAGTAGTTGATGTTCAGTCTCTATGTGTTCTGGATCGGTAATGATGCAGTTTGTTATCGGACATACGGATTGACAGGTGGGCTTGTCGTAATGTCCTTTGCATTCAGTACATAGATTAGGATCAATTTCATAGATCCGGTTGCCCATAGATATTGCGCCATTTGGGCATTCCGGATCACACATATCACAGTTAATGCATTTACTGGTGATCAATAATGCCATAACTACTTGCCTACGGGATTACGAGTATCTTGGCCAGCATTCAAGTTACGCATTAACAGAGCAAAGTTTAAATCCAACTCTTCAGGAACCGGGATATAAACAAAGTGACCGTTTCCTTTTGCGTCATCAACAGTTTCACCTTTGCGGTTTTCCATTGCTTCAAGTCTGAAGACAACATTCCCTTTTGGGGTCATCAGCTCTAAACTATCACCTAAGATAAACTTGTTTTTAACTTCAACTTCAGCCATTTCACCACGACGTTTACCCGTAAATTCACCAACAAATTGCTGTGAATCTGAGACTGAATAGCCATAGTCATAGTTTTGATAAGTATCGTGTGTATGGCGTCGCAAGAAACCTTCGGTATAGCCACGGTGTGCAAGGCTTTCTAAAGTGCCCATCAGGCTTTCATCAAATGGTTTACCTGAAACTGCGTCATCAATTGCTTTGCGATACACTTGAGCTGTGCGAGCGCAATAATAGAAAGATTTAGTACGACCTTCTATTTTTAATGAATGCACGCCCATTTTCGTCAAACGTTCTACATGCTGTACGGCTCGTAGATCTTTTGAGTTCATAATGTAGGTGCCATGTTCATCTTCAAAAGCGGCCATCTTCTCTTCTGGACGATGGCTTTCTGAAAGCAAAACCACATCATCAATCGGTTTGCCTAAACCAAGTGTATTATCAGGGCGCTCTTCTTGTACCTTGATAGTTTGAACTGCTGCTGGATCAAATTTCTCGACAATTTGACCTGTTTCGTCTTCTTTGGCTGATTCAACTTTGTATTCCCAACGACATGCATTAGTGCATGTTCCTTGGTTTGGATCACGTTTATTAATGTAGCCAGACAATAGACAGCGACCTGAATAAGCCATGCATAATGCGCCATGAACAAAAATTTCGAGTTCGGTCGTTGGACATTGCTCACGAATTTCTTCAATTTCTTCCAACGAAAGTTCGCGTGATAGAATCACTCGTTCAACGCCTTGGGATGCCCAGAACTTAACTGTTGCCCAGTTAACAGCATTGGCTTGAACTGAAAGGTGAATAGGCATTTCAGGAAATGCTTCACGAACCATCATGATAAGCCCAGGGTCAGACATAATGAGCGCATCAGGTCCCATTTCAACCACAGGCTTTAGATCTCGGATGAATGTCTTAAGTTTTGAGTTGTGGGGTTGAATATTACAAACCACGTACAATTTTTTACCCAAAGCATGTGCTTCATCGATACCGATTTGCAGGTTTTCATGGTTAAATTCGTTGTTGCGTACACGAAGGCTATAACGAGGTTGGCCGGCATAAACGGCATCTGCACCGTAAGCAAACGCATAACGCATGTTTTTTAGACTGCCCGCCGGTGATAGTAGCTCGGGGACAAAAGGGGTATGTGTGCTCATTGTTTTTCTCTAATCTGATCTCAAGTCAGGCCAATACCACCTGATGGTATTGGAGGGGCGCAAATTTTACGTTAAAAATAACCTTATGCCTAGTAGGGATCGTAAGCGATACAAAAAAGCCCAACACTTTTAAGGGTATTGGGCTTTTGCATGATGCTTTTGTTAAGCGTTCGGGTGAGGAAGGCCGCCGAGAACGTCAAATAAGTTAGGCAAAAATGCCGACATTTCACCACACATTAATGAGAAATCGGCATCAAAGCGAGCCGCTTGCTCTTCTCGTGGAATATCTTCATTTTGTTCTTTGAGCTCATCGCTAAATGCCAAACGCTTAATGCTACAATCTTCAGCCAGAATAAAGCTCAGGCGATCTTGCCAGTTCAATGCCAGTTTAGTGACGACTTTATTGGCTTCAATATGGCTTAAGATCTCATCGCTTGTCAGTTCTTGTTTCTTACAGCGGATCACTGCGCCATCTTCTAATAACGACTTTAATTCAGCTTCATCCAACAAGCTAAACCCTGGTGGTAGTTCGCCACTTTTAACCCACTGAGTAAGTGTTGTTTCTACCGCTTGTTCTGGGATCGCAGGTACTACGGGTAGGCTACCCATGGTTTTGCGTAGCAGCGCTAAAACGTCCTCAGCTTTTTTGTAGCTTGCGGCATCGACTAGAATGAAGCCTTGTTTGGGTAGAATAAGCACAAAAGTGAGATTGCTGCGGCTAAATGCTCTAGGTAGGAGATCGATGACAATATCTTCCTTGAGGCTTTCCTTCTCCTTTTTCTTGAGAGGTCGCCCTTCTTCCACTTCCATCGCTTCAACTTTGGCATTCAAAGAATCTTTAATGACCGAAGCAGGTAACATCTTTTCTTCTTTTTTCGCGCAGATCAGAATACGGTCTTCAGAAACGTGGGTCATCATGTCGCCGTGTTTACCCATTGCGTTAACCCAACCAAATTTTTGCTTATCTTGGCTGCCGCATGGCGTAAAACGAAATTCGGCCAGTTGTTTTTCGAGCTGATCGGCGTTGAATTCTACATCGCGATTAACACGATAAACCATACAGTTTTTAAACCACATATTCTTTCTCTTACTTAATTAGAAGACGCAACATGATAGGGGATTTGAAAGCTAAAGTCTTAAATCAATTTCAAAATATAATCATGACCTTGATAAGAAACTTATATGAAAAATTGTTTGCAAAGGTCACAAAAGTGTCATAATTGTTTCCCATAATGCATAGCGTTGATTACATAGAAAGGTTATTCAAATGTCTAGAAGGATTCTGGTTGTTGAAGACGAAGCACCCATTCGCGAAATGTTGTGTTTCGTGCTTGAACAAAAAGGTTATCAAGCTGTTGAAGCGGAAGATTACGACACGGCGGTGAGTAAACTGGCTGAACCCTTTCCCGATCTTGTGTTATTAGATTGGATGTTGCCCGGCGGGAGTGGTATCAACTTTATTAAGCATATGAAGCGTGAAGAATTAACACGCAACATTCCGGTTGTGATGTTAACCGCCCGTGGTGAAGAAGAAGATAAAGTTCGCGGCCTTGAAGTGGGTGCGGATGATTACATAACCAAACCTTTTTCGCCTAAAGAGTTGGTAGCTCGTTTGAAAGCGGTTATCCGGCGCGTCACACCGACAGCACTGGAAGATGTGATCGACGTGCAAGGATTGAAGTTAGATCCTGTCTCTCATCGAGTAACGGCTAATGATAATGCCTTAGAGATGGGGCCGACGGAATTCAAAATGCTACACTTCTTTATGACGCACCAAGAACGCGTCTATAGCCGTGAGCAGTTATTGAACAATGTGTGGGGTACCAACGTTTATGTTGAAGACCGCACTGTCGATGTTCATATACGCCGTCTGAGAAAAGCGTTAGAAGAGGCTGGCCACGATAAATTAATTCAAACAGTACGTGGTGCCGGTTATCGCTTTTCATCCAGAACATAAAGGATTAATTAAGGTACGAAATGGTTGAACGTTTAACGTGGAAAAGGCTGGCTTGGGAGCTGGCTTTTTTTTACTCTCCTTGGATTATCGTTGGCTGGATCTTTGGCCATATGGCTTGGCTGCTGCTAGCGGCTACGGCGTTGCAACTGATTTGGCATTTGCATAACCAAATGCGCTTGTCGGCTTGGTTGTGGGATGAAAAACGTTTAACGCCGCCTTCCGGGACTGGAAATTGGGAATACCTGTTTAATGGGATTTACCGTTTACAGCAACGCCAACGTAAAAAACGCAAAGAACTGACCAATTTGATCCGCCGCTTTCGTAACGGGGCTGAGTCGCTACCCGATGCGGTGGTGGTGTTCCGTGACGAAGGGAACATTGTTTGGTGTAACCGACTTGCACAGCACTTGCTCGGTTTTCGCTGGCCAGATGATGCAGGTCAACCTATCTCAAATTTATTGCGCGCCCCTGATTTTATCAAATATCTGCAAAAAGATGATTTCACAGAACCACTTGAAATGCGCTCTCCACTTAATGTGGAGCGAATGCTAGAGCTGCGTATTGTGCCTTACACAGAAGGTGAGCATTTGATGGTTGTGCGTGATGTCACTCAGTTGAAACAGTTAGAAGGCATGCGCCGAAATTTCTTTGCTAACGTTTCTCATGAACTGAGAACGCCGATGACGGTGTTGCAAGGGTATCTTGAGATGACAGAAGACCCTGACATGCTGGTAAGGCCGATGTGGCCTAAGGCACATGGAGTGATGACTGAGCAGTTAAACCGTATGAACAGTTTAGTCAATCAACTGCTGACGTTGTCAAAAATTGAAGCGGCGCCTATGCATGAGCTGGATGAAGTGGTTGATGTTCCGGCTATGTTGGAAGTACTTGAAAAAGAAGCGATCAGTTTAAGTGGCGATCATCATCACCGACTGCATTTTGATGTCGATAAGCGACTTAAAGTATTGGCCGATGAAGATCAACTGCGCAGTGCTATATCAAACCTTGTTTATAACGCCGTCAAATATACGCCTCCGGGAGCGGAAATTAATGTGCGTTGGTATCAAAACGCGCAAGGTGCTTGTTTAGACGTGGTGGATAAAGGGGAAGGGATTGAGCCACAGCATTTACATCGTTTAACAGAACGTTTTTATCGTGTCGATAAAGCACGTTCGCGAGATACCGGAGGAAGTGGGCTTGGGCTCGCGATTGTTAAGCATGCATTGTCACATCATGACACGCATTTGCAGATTCACAGTGAAGTGGGTGTTGGCAGCAAATTCTCTTTTATTTTGCCTAAACGTTTGGTTGTGCTGTCATGATACATCGCATATTTACAGCCTTTCTCTATTTTTACTTGCTGGTTACCACGAACGCCGTGATCGCTCAGCCGCTTGTGGATTACTCAAAAACTAACGGTGTTGCTGGTAGTTTACTTTCAGTGGGGTCAGACACTCTGGCAGGAATGACGACGCTCTGGGTTGAAGAGTTTAAGACGATCTACCCAAATATCAATGCTCAAGTACAAGCCTCAGGTTCCTCCACCGCACCTCCTGCTTTAACTGAAGGAACGGCGCAATTTGGCCCAATGAGTCGCCCGATGCGTGGTCGTGAGATTGAAGCATTTGAACGCGCTCACGGTTATAAGCCGACGGCATTGCGGGTTGCGATAGATGCCATTGGTATTTTTGTACATCGAGATAATTCAATCAAAGGGCTTAATTTTACTCAATTAGACAGTATTTTCTCATCCACGTTGCGCTGCGGTGCAACACAACCGATCAATACTTGGGCGCAATTGGGCGTTGATGAGAATTGGGCCAAGCGGGGAATTCAACTGTTTGGCCGAAATTCGGTGTCGGGAACTTATGGCTATTTCAAACAAAATGCACTGTGTGGTGGCGATTTCAAAAAGGGAGTAAACGAGCAGCCGGGATCGGCATCGGTTGTACAATCGGTTGCTTCATCGATCAATACTATCGGTTATTCTGGTGTTGGTTATCAGGTTTCTGGTGTGAAATTGATTCCGATAGCCAAACAAGGCTATCAGTTTATTGCCGCAAGTTATGAAAATATTCTATCAGGTGCTTATCCGTTATCTCGCTATTTGTATGTGTATGTGAATAAACATCCTAATCAGGATCTGCCACCCATGCAGCGCGAATTTATCCGTTTCATTTTTTCTAAGCAAGGACAAGCGATTGTTGGGAAAGATGGTTATGTGCCTGTCAGTGCCGAGTTTGCTCTGCAAGAACTAGCTAAAGTGGGCATAAAATAACGAGCTGTTCGCTCGCTATTTTTAATCAAACCCAATTCAAATTAAACATTGAGCTGCCAACCGACACTTCGCCAATACTGTTGTTCGCACATCAGATCCGCATGTAATAATTTATTATTTTCTAACCAATTGGCGTCTTCACATTCTAGTTTCCACTCATCATCTTTTGCGCTGAGCGTCAGCTCAGGAAGAGGATCATCATTACGTTGGCTATTGACAACAATCGCTAAACGCAACACGCGGATGAGGCCAATGATGTGCTTTTTCTTAAACAAGGTGAAATCATTCATTTCTTGCAGCTTGAGGGATTTGCGTTGAAAGCGTGCTAAGGTCGACAGCACTTGCTGTTGCTCGCTGTTAAAACCGGGCATGTTGGTGTGACGCAAGATATAAGCAGAGTGTCGGTGAAAGCCTTGTAAGTTGATGCTCAATCCCACCTCATGCAATAACGCTCCCCATTCCAAAAGATCAAACAGTTCGCTGCCTTTTTTCAATCCTAGCTCTGGGGTCACATTCTGTAGAAACTCTTTTGCATGGCCTTTGACTTTAGCGGCATGCTCTAAGTCGACTAGATGCTTCATCGCGAGGTTTTCAGTGGTGCGTAAACGGATATCGGAATACTTGAACCGATCTTCCATCTCATAAAGCAAACCTTCTCGTAATGCACCATCAGAAAAATGCATCTCTTTCACACGCAGCGATTTTAAAACCGCGCTTAAAATGGCAACTCCCGCAGCAAAAACGGGTTTTCTATCGTCAGTCAACGCGCTGAGTTCGATCTCATCAATATTTTGCCATTCACAGAGTTTTTCAATGAGTTTATTGACTCGCTCAAGCGTGATGATGCCATCATCAAAGCCCAAACCAATCAGTACTTCGTGAATGGCTTTGATGGTTCCTGACGAGCCGAAGGCGACTTCCCACCCTTTTTTGCGATATTTCGCCGCAATAGATTCGATTTTTTGCTCGGCGGCTAATATCGCATGAGCGAAGTTTCTGCTTGAAAGCCTACCATCAGCGAAGTAACGGTCGGTATAGCTGACGCATCCCATTTGCTTGCTGTTGATTAGGTCTGGATCAAACCCTTGGCCAATCACCATCTCGGTACTGCCGCCACCGATATCCACCACCAACATAGACGCTGCTTGAGGTTGAGTATGTGCCACGCCTAAATAAATTAAGCGTGCTTCCTCAGCTCCGGGAATGATTTCAATAGGGAAAGGCAGTACTTGTTTGGCTCGTTGCAAGAATGTATGAGCATTATTGGCTTGACGCAGCGTATGCGTGGCCGCGATGCGCACGTTTTCAGGTTCGAAACCTTGCAACCGCTCGGCAAACATCGCTAAGCATTCAAGTCCTCGCTCTATGGCATCGGCATCCAAATTTTTTTGTTCATCTAACCCAGCCGCCAAGCGTACACGTTGCTTATGGCGGCTCACCAGTTGCAGATCTTGATCGACGACTTTGGCCACCACCATATGAAAGCTGTTAGAGCCTAAATCGATGGCTGCAATATCGCGAATAGTATTAGTTGGGTTGATTGTCATGTAAGGGTTCTTTGCTCTTTCTGGTCTGTCTTTCTACATTCTTAAGATAGTCGTAGATGGCAAATTGTGAACGCACTTTTTTACGGTTACCACGTTCTACATAATTATTGCTCATCTCTTTGTCTATCCAGCGCGCTTTCACTGTATCGGTAAATTGTAAATTCATAATGTCAATCATACGCTGTTTCAAACGTGGGTCACGAATTGGTGTCGTTACTTCGATACGATGATCGATATTGCGCGTCATCCAGTCGGCAGAGGAGATATACACCAGCGGGTTGCCATCATTGTGCGTAATAATGACACGAGGGTGTTCCAAAAAGCGATCAACGATGCTGATGATTTTGATATTGTCACTCACACCCTCAATTCCCGGAACCAGCGAACACATGCCCCGGACGATCATCTTAATTTGTACGCCCGCGCTGCTTGCGCCATACAGTTTATTGATCAACCCTTTATCCACTAAGTTATTTAACTTTAAAGTGATTGCGGCTTTTTTACCAAGTTTCACATTGGCGATTTCACTGTCGATTAATCGATAAAGCTGAATACGAGAGTTTCTTGGCGACACAATGAGATGGCTAAATTTAACTGGTCGGTAAGGGTTTTCAATATAGCCAAACACGTTTCGTACTTCGGTAGCAATTTCATTGTCGGCGGTCAGTAGTGAAAAGTCCGTATAGATACGGGCGGTTTTTTCATGGAAGTTGCCCGTGCCGATGTGTGCGTAGCGAACGATGTTGTCCTGTTCTTTGCGGCTAATGAGCAGCAATTTAGAGTGAATTTTTAATCCGGGAGCACCGAAAATTACTTGGACCCCCGCTTCGGTTAAAATACGTGACCATTCAATGTTGGCTTCTTCATCAAACCGTGCTTGTAACTCAACTACTACCACCACCCGTTTGCCATTGTGTACCGCATCGACGAGCGAGTTCATTAGGCGAGAATCTTTGGCAACACGATAAATATTAATTTTGATGCTGATCACTTTGGGATCAAACGACGCTTGTCTTACCAACTCGGTAATGTGTTCAAATGAGTGGTAAGGATAGTGAAGTAGAATATCCTGAGCGCGAATCGCATCAAATGCATTGGCAAAACCTTCAAAGTCAGCACATTGCATGGGTGGTAGCGGCTTGTTCTCTAAATAGTCACGCCCCACGTTTGGGAACCCAATAAAATCTTTAAAGTTATGGTAACGACCACCAGGAAGAAGGCTATCATAGTGCGATATTTTGAGTTTTTCGCACAAGAATTTAAGCATTTTTGTCGGCATTTCGCGTTCATAAACAAAGCGTACGGGCATAGCACTTAAGCGTTGATTCAACCCTTCTGACATCTGTTCTAACAAACTGTATTCGACTTCCCGTCGCAAGTCATATTCCGCATCACGTGTCATTTTCATCGCGTAACCCGTGAGCTCTTCATAGTCAAAAAATCCGCGGAAAATCTCATCGAGGCAGTGGCGAATGATGTTGTCCAATAAGATGATGGTTTTGCGGCGTTTGCCCTTTTGCTCCGGCACCATGACAAAGCGCGGTAGGTGGTCTGTCGGGATTTCAATCAGCGCATATTGGCTGCGGTCATTGTGTTTGAGATCAACGGCAATATAGGCGTATTCATCTTTCAAAAATTGCATGACATCAATGTCGTCAGTCATGAGCAGCGGTGTAATATGCGGGCGCACTTCTTTATGGAAATACTTAGTGATCCATTTTTTCTGAGTCTCATCCAACTGCGTTTCATTAACCAAGAAGATACGGCGACGTGCCATTTCTAAAATAAGCTCATTATAGAGATTGTCGAAATCTTGGTTGAGTTTGAACGCCTTACTTTGCATTCGTGTCAGCAAATGCTTGGTAGTATCGTTACCACCACGTTCTCGGTTGATCAAAATTTGCCGTTTTACATCGGAAAAGCGAACTTTATAGAACTCATCCAGATTGTTAGAAAAAATACCTAAAAACCGTATTCTCTCGATTAAAGGCACGGTTTTATCTGCGGCTTCTTGCAATACGCGTTCATTAAACGAAAGCCAGCTCAATTCCTTGTCGATATACAACTTGTCCGTACTCATTCATGTTACCTTTTAACTCAATTGACGTTTTTTACTGACTCACCCTCTGTGTGCTGATTGTGCGATTCTGCACAGCAATCAATTCGGGTATTGATGATTATGCAAACTATGCCTTTTATGTGACATTTTTATTTCAAGTAGGCCAGTTGAGTATAGTTGTTTTATTTTCAGTCGTTTATTGCGAGTTGTAATATACTTGTCACGAAAATTACATATTATACGCAGACAGGAAAAAGGGTAGAGAGAGCAATGGCACCAAGTGAATTTTCATTGAAGGAACGTGACAGAAAACGGTTGATAAAAGACCGTTTGGTTCGCCTTGCAGTGAGTTTTGGTGGCGTGAGTGTACTTGGCGCTTTAGTGCTGATTTTTGTCTATCTTGCGATGGTTGTTTTCCCTCTTTTTGGTAGCGCAAAAATTGAAAGGAACGTGGCGCAAGTGAGTATAAACACTTCCAATCCTCAATTTTTGGCCATAGATGAATACGGCGAGAATGCCTTTGTTGTTGACCTTGACGGCAGCATGAACTTTTGGCCCTTGGACGGCAAAACGGAACACGCATTGTGGTCGGATAGTCTCCCTATTCGCGTTGATCTTTTTAGCCAAGCTCCCCCGCTGGATGGGTGGTTTGCCGCTAGCAATGCGGCGGGAGAGGTTTTTATTGCTCGCCCTAAATTCAGTTATCTTCATAGCGTGGAAGGTCGCCAGTTTTCTCCTTATCTTGAGCGCGTCAGTTTACCCTCTACCTTTCGGCTGACTCATAAAACGCAAACGTTACGCCAGTTTGCCTTCGCCGTTACTGATGAGGCACTTTTCTTTGCTTCTTATCTCGATAATGATGAGGTGATAGTACAAACCTTAACGAGTGATAACGTTGAGCCAATTCAGCGCTTTGTGTTTCAAGGCTCATTTCCTTCTTTGGACCAATTGCTTTTTACGCCAGATGGTAAAACGCTTTATCTTCGCTCAGGGTCCGAATTGGTTGTTGCAGTTAAGAGTCGTCAAGGTTATTTCGTGCGAGAAGTGGTTGATTTAAGCCAAGGTAATTCTGATCGAGCCGTGACACAAATCAACTTATTGTCCGGTGCTTATTCGCTACTGGTGACTCACCGTAACGGCTTAGTGTCTCAATGGTTTGATGTGCTGCAAAATGAAGAACGTCAACTGACTCAGATTCGTAAGTTTAAATTAGCGCCGCAGGTGACGCTGTTACTGCCGGATACTTATCGCAAAGGTTTTTACAGTTTCTACCCTAATGGCACAATCCAAAGTCACTATACGACCAGTGAAAAACTGGTGTTGTTTGAGAGGATGTACAACAAAGCCCCTCAATTGGCCGCCATGTCCAATAATGAGCTTTATCTCGCTACGTTGAGCGAGCAGAAGATCAGCGTGGCAAAAGTGGATAATGATTATCCTGAAATATCACTCTCATCATTGTGGCAAAAAGTGTGGTACGAAAGTTATCCAGAGCCTCAATATGTGTGGCAATCGACGTCAGCGAACGATGAATTTGAGCCTAAGTTTAGCCTAGTACCGATAGCCTTTGGCACTCTTAAGGCCGCAGCATACGCAATGTTATTTGCGATACCGATTGCGGTGTTTGGCGCGATTTACACGGCTTATTTTATGTCACCGAGAATGCGCCGAGTGGTGAAGCCGTCGATTGAATTGATGGAAGCGTTACCAACCGTCATTATTGGTTTTTTAGCGGGGTTGTGGTTTGCGCCATTAATTGAAAGCCATCTCGCGGCGGTCGGAGCGCTGCTGCTATTTTTACCCATTGTGATGTTACTCGTTGGGCTAGGTTGGCACCTGTTACCGAGAGCATGGGTGCGAAATTTTTCAAATGGGTGGCACGCATTGATACTAATCCCCGTATTAGTCGTTAGTACAGTGGCTATCTTTTCGTATAGCAGCCAAATTGAAGTTTGGCTATTTGATGGCGATATTCAGATTTATCTCGCGCAAAACGGCATCGATTTTGATCAGCGTAATGCGCTGGTGGTTGGTTTTGCGATGGGCTTTGCCGTCATTCCAACCATTTTCACTATTGCGGAAGATGCGATCTTTTCCGTACCTAAACATCTTTCTGATGGGTCATTAGCATTAGGCGCAACACCTTGGCAGACATTAACCAAAGTCGTGTTGTTAACGGCAAGTCCTGGCATATTCTCGGCGATCATGATGGGTTTGGGGCGAGCCGTCGGAGAAACAATGATCGTTCTTATGGCGACGGGTAATACACCCATTTTAGATTGGAATATTTTAGAAGGGATGCGCACCTTATCGGCAACGATTGCGGTTGAGTTACCAGAATCGGAAGTGGGGAACTCCCATTATCGGTTGCTTTTTTTAGCGGCACTATTGCTACTCATGTTCACCTTTTGTGTGAACTCGATTGCTGAATGGGTCAGACAAAGGTTGCGTGCCAAATATCGCGCTTTGTAATCAAGGTGCTTTGTAATCAATTGGGAAAAATCATCACAAATGTTTAAGTGGTTTCAATCAGGTTCACCTTGGATATGGTTAACAGGCGGTGCTGTCAGCATCAGCCTGATTTCGGTATTGGGCTTGCTCCTGTTTATTGGTTGGAAAGGATTAACCTATTTTTGGCCGACGCCACTTTATCAATGGCAAACTCAAGAGGGGCAAGCACTGGTTGGTCAGCTCTACTCTGAGGAAAATGTGCCATTAACACACTTAAGAGCATTAGACATTACGTGGCCCAAAGCCATACTGGATGCTGGGGAAGTGAAGCGGCTCAGTATCAAAGTCGCTAACCGAGAACGAAATCATGCGGACTTTGTTTCGATACTGGATGTTAAACTGTCGGATAAACAAATGCCTAGCGGGTGGGCGGTAATAGAACGCAAGAGTAACGGACAGTTTTATGGCAAGCCGATTGCTTATGTGCAAACCGATGGAAGCGAGAGTTCGGATGTTCAAACCATGCTCGCTGCAGGAATGCAGGATGTCGCGTTATTGAGAGAGCAAATTGACGATGTGATTGACCAAGAGATCCGAGTCATTGGCTTTACCGCCGAAAAATTACGTTTAGAGAAGCGTCGTAAAGAACTCAATGGAAAGCTAGAACGAACCTATTTAGATCACTATTTTCATAAAAAGCAGGATTTGGATAGCCAATTAGCTATTGCTGAACAAAAGTTAGATGCGCTGCGCCAGCAAATGAATGGGCCGTCGTTGATTGTTGAAGAGATGAGTGGGCAACGAGTGGCGATTCCACTTAGCCAAATTCTCGATATTTGGTATCCCAATGATATGACTTTGGGGCAAAAATTGGTCCAGTGGGGAAAGCAGGTGTGGCTCTTCCTATCAGAAGATCCCCGAGAATCGAACTCTGAAGGCGGCGTATTTCCAGCCATCTTTGGTACAGTGCTATTGGTGTTGTTGATGTCGGTTATTGTCATGCCACTTGGTGTTGTGGCGGCTATTTATCTGCACGAATACGCAAAAGAGAATCTATTTACTCGTATCATTCGTGTTGCGGTTATCAACCTTGCTGGTGTGCCATCGATTGTTTATGGGGTATTTGGTCTTGGTTTTTTTGTTTACACCATAGGCTCATCGATTGATACGCTACTCTATAGCGAAAGGTTACCAGCCCCCACTTTTGGTACGCCTGGCTTACTGTGGTCGGCGCTCACATTAGCGGTGTTAACTCTACCCGTAGTGATTGTGACGACGGAAGAAGGGTTAACACGGATTCCCAGCGCAGTACGCCATGGCTCGTTAGCATTGGGCGCTACCCATTTTGAGACGATTTGGCGCATAGTATTGCCAATGGCAAGCCCTGCGATTATTACTGGGCTTATCCTCGCCATTGCGCGAGCCGCGGGTGAGGTTGCCCCTTTGATGCTGGTGGGTGTGGTCAAACTGGCGTCAAGTTTGCCTGTGGATGGCGAATTTCCCTTCGTACATCTTGAGCGAAAATTCATGCACTTAGGTTTTCATATTTACGATGTTGGTTTCCAAACGACCAACATCGAAGCGGCTAGGCCACTGGTGTACGCCACTTCATTTTTATTGGTGACAGTGATTGTGGCACTGAATTTAACGGCCATCAGTATCCGCAATAACTTGCGTGAGAAATATCGAACGTTAGGGCAAGATTAATTATGTTTTCCATCAATCAAACTTTGGGTTATCACGCCCCGTTAGATGTTAATAATCTGAGCGATCAACAAACGGCGATTGCGATTGAAGATCTGAATCTGTTCTATAAACATACTTGTGCGCTGAGCCATATCTCAATGCGTATTCCCAAAGGACAAGTAACGGCGTTTATCGGCCCTTCCGGTTGTGGTAAGTCAACCTTACTGCGCTGTATTAACCGGATGAACGATCTGGTCGAAGGGTGTCGAGTTGAAGGTGAAGTCAAACTTCATGGTAGAAACGTCTATCACCCAGATGTAGATGTTGCCACGTTGCGCCGCCGAGTGGGGATGGTATTCCAACGACCTAACCCATTTCCGAAATCCATTTATGAAAACGTGGTGTATGGACTTCGTCTACAAGGAATTAAAAATAGCCGTACTTTAGATGACTCCGTTGAGCGAGCTTTAAGAGCCGCTGCGTTATGGGATGAAGTGAAGCATCGCCTACATGAAAATGCATTTGGCCTTTCAGGTGGGCAGCAGCAACGCTTAGTGATCGCCAGAGCGATTGCTATTGAGCCAGAGGTGCTGTTGCTTGATGAGCCAACGTCCGCGTTAGATCCTATTTCTACTTTGACCATCGAAGAGTTGATTAACGATCTCAAAACCAAATACACAGTGGTGATTGTGACGCATAACATGCAACAAGCGGCAAGAGTGAGCGACCATACGGCTTTTATCCATATGGGAAAATTGATTGAGTATGCGGATACTGACTCTATTTTCACCTCCCCATTGAAAAAACAGACGGAAGACTATATTACTGGTCGATATGGTTAATACTTTCGTCAATAGCGATATTCAAAAGGAACGATGATGCATCTAGGTCGCCACATTTCAGGACAGTTTAATGTTGAACTTGAATCGATTCGCACTCATGTATTGACGATGGGCGGGCTGGTGGAGCAACAACTCTCTTTTGCGATGCAAGCATTGCATAAAGATGATGCCGATTTGGCCAGAAAAGTCGTTCGGGATGATCACAAAGTGAATGCGATGGAAGTCTCTATTGATGAGGCTTGCACGCGTATTATCGCTAAGCGACAACCGACAGCCAAGGATCTACGCTTGATCATGGCGATCATCAAAACCATTACCGACCTTGAACGAATTGGTGATGTTGCCACCAAAATTGCCTACGTCACTATCGAAAGCCCTTCACCTAAAGAGAGCAAATTTCGAGTTTCTCTTGAACCTTTATGCCGACAAGCCATTGCAATGTTGCACCAAGTGTTAGACGCTTTTGCGCGGATGGATCTTGAATCGGCTGCTGAAGTGTACCGCTTGGATGACAAGCTGGATGCCGAATATGAAGCCGTGATCCGCCAACTAATGACCTATATGATGGAAGACCCTAAAAATATCCCACATATATTACAAGTCATGTGGTCTGCACGAGCCATCGAACGCGTGGGCGATCGCTGCCAGAATATCTGCGAATACATCATCTATTTTGTCAAAGGTAAGGATGTGCGCCACTTAGGTAAACAATCGATTGATGACATCCTCAAATAGCCTTTTGGGTAAAGTAAGGTGAAGGAAAGTTATTCACCTTACATCAAGACATAACGGTCGCCGAAGTTAAGAAAGCTGGCGTAATACCTCTTGGATTTTAGCCGGATCGGTAATTGGGATTAAGGTGTCATCGACAGACTCTTGCCCCATTTTCACTGCATTGGCGATCATATCCATGCTACTTGCACGCGTGGTTTTGCCGGACAAATGCACTTCAGTGATGCCCGTTTCACGGATAATGTCAGTCACGTTTGATGCGTTTAAGCCAGCCCCAGCCATAATAGAGAATCGGCCATTCGCCAGTTTCACCATGTGTGAAATTACGGCTCGTCCTGCATAGGCATCTGGCGCTAACCCTGAAGTAAGTACACGCTCACACCCTAATTTTGCAATGTCTTCAATCGCTTGTTCATAGCTGTGGCATTGATCAATCGCACGGTGGAAAGTGGTACCCAACCCTTGCGCGGCTTGCATCATCAGTAAGCTTGCTTCAAGGTTGATGGTGCGATTCGGATTCAAAATACCAAAGACGATGCCGTCTAGTCCCGCCTGTTTTGCCATCTCGATATCGATCAACATCGAATCGAGATCATCCTGATCATAAAGAAAGTCGCCTTGACGCGGACGAATCATCGCGTAAACAGGAACGCTCGATATTTGTGCGGCCTTTTTCATTAAACCAAAGCTGGGCGTCAGTCCACCTAATGCGAGCGACGAACACAATTCAATGCGAGTAGCCCCGCCTTTAATGGCGTTGTGTAGCGATTCAATATTATCAATACACACTTCAACTTGAATATTCATAGCAAAATCCTGCTGGAAAAATTTGGTTAATGTTAGCAAGTTAGAGTAGTGACGTCTGTGTGATTGAGGTAAGAAATAGGGGTAAAGTTTACCAACCAATGCTGCCTCATTTTCACTAAATGAACGCCAACGAAAAAGCCCAAAGCGTTAGCTTTGGGCTTGGATAAGGACTTTACTTCTTAACTGATTGGCGATGCGTTTTACGCTTTATTATATGTCCAACCATTGACCCGAGTTGAGCGCGGGCTAAGGAGAATTATTTCTTGCCTAGGTCGTCTGAGTGCTCAGCTAGGAATGCTGCAACACCTTTTGGAGATGCATCCATACCGGCTTTGCCTTCTTCCCACTGTGCTGGGCACACTTCACCGTTCTTTTGGTGGAAGTTAAGCGCATCAACCATACGTAGCATTTCGTCGATGTTACGGCCTAGTGGTAGGTCGTTCACAACTTGGTGACGTACAAGACCATCTTCGTCGATGAGGAAAGAACCACGGAAAGCAACGCCTGCTTCTGGGTGCTCAACATCGTACGCTTTACAGATTTCGTGCTTCACGTCAGCGATTAGCGGGTATTTTACTTGGCCAATGCCACCGTTTTCGATAGCGGTATTACGCCATGCGTTGTGAGAGAATTGAGAATCGATAGATACACCGATTACTTCAACGCCTTTCGCTTGGAAATCTTCGAAGCGTTTGTCAAAAGCGATAAGCTCTGATGGGCAAACGAAAGTGAAGTCTAGTGGGTAGAAGAAAACAACCGCTTTCTTACCTTTAGTAAATTCTGCGAAGTTGAAGCTATCAACGATTTCACCGTTACCAAGAACAGCTGCTGCAGTAAAATCAGGGGCTTTACGACCAACTAGTACCATTTTTTTGCTCCTAAGAATAAGGTTTAGTTCCAAACCAGTGATGAGCACTGGTCCAGTCCGTTTTTGAACGAGACAAACTATAGTACAGATTGTAGGATAGTAAAAAGCGAAATAAATAGATTAGTCTCATCGAAAAAAGCGATGAGCTCTAATGACGGAATCAGAAACGGCACTCAAATAAGATAGTAGTAGAACGATGAATAAATGGCCCAGTTTGAAGCAGTTGCACTATTTAGTAACACTCTACGAAACACGGCACTTTAGTGATGCCGCTGAACGTTGTTTTGTTAGTCAATCTACCCTAAGTAAAGGGATCCAAAATTTAGAGGAATTAATAGGTTGCCCGCTTTATGAAAAGGATAAGAAAGCTCCGTTAGTGTTTACTCAAGCAGGAGAGCTGGTTGTTAGCCAAGGAAGAGAGTTACTTGCCAAAGGACAAGATTTAGTGGAACTCGGCAAGGTTTGCCAAGGCGATGAGATGCAAGGTCAGCTTAAGCTGGGTTGTATTCCAACCATTGCCCCATTTTTACTGTGTGATTTAGTGCAAGAAGTGAATGTCCGCTTTCCGAAGTTGAACTTATTATTACGAGAAGATACGACGACGAACCTTTTGGCAGCACTGCGTCATGGAGAGCTTGATGTGTTGATTTTGGCTTTGCCTGTCGATATCGGCAAAATGGAGAGTAGAGTCGTGGGGATTGATCCATTCAAAATGGTGATCAGCCGTCATCAAATGGATAGCATCCGTGTGCCAATCAAGTATGCTGACCTGCCTGATGAATCGGTGTTTTTGCTCGAAAATGTGCACTGTTTAACGGATCATGCTGTGTCGGCTTGCAAGTTAACCGCCAAAGAGAAAATTAATCCATTTACCGCAACCAGTTTACATACCTTAGTGCAGATGGTCGCCAATGGTTTAGGGACGACTTTCATTCCACAAATGGCAATCAATCATGGCTTAGTTGAAAACCAAAATTTAGTGGTCATCGAGCCTCCTGGCCAGCAAGCGTATCGAGAGATTGGTTTAGTCTGGCGGCCAAGTTCATCGAGAACTCACACTTTTAAGCAGTTAGCGGATGTGGTTTCTGGTTTACTTTAGCGATTAGTCTTACTCTTTCTTTTGCTTAAAAAATCAAAAAGTCACTTTTAATGTGGCTTTTTTCAGTTTTTTATTCTGTTAGTGTTTTTAAACTTGTAAAATTTTACAAACAATTCTTGATGAAGTTTTCATAAAATCAAAAATCTTTACAGCCACAATTTTACACATCCTATTTTCTCTTGCGTTTAAAAATAAGGCATCTGTCTCGCTCGGTTAGTCGTAAATTCAAGCCTTACTGCGTCTCACATCATTTCGAACGTCTGTTTAAAACTAAAATCTGCCTTTTTGAGTTGTGTAATAAAATAACGTAATAACTTTCATATTTAACAAGGAAATCAAACATAGGTTTGAAACGGGATAAAACTTTGTTTTTAACCTTTCATTAACTTTGTCTCTTTTGCTGAATGATGAGTTGATGTAAGGTTTAATAAGGTTTTATAAGACTTATGTCTAGCTTGGTTAGGCTTGAAATATTGGATTGACTGAGAGAAAGTGTCGGTAGAGATAAGTCAGTGGATAGCAAAAAATGAGCATTTGAATTTGTGGTTTTTAAATTACAAATGTAGTTGGAATGGTTTTAAGGAAGAACGTTATGTTTGCACAGACCCCAGAAACAGAGTTAGCACTCAGCAAAGAACACCACGAAGCCAAGCTTGAGGTTGTTGGTGCCGTTGGCCCACATCATCAAGCTATTTTCCCTTCAGAAGCCCAAATCTTCTTGTCCACTCTGTGTGCTAAATTTGCAAGCCGTGTTGATTCGCTGCTGGATGCTCGAGAAGAGCGACAAACACGTATTGATAACGGAGAACTGCCGGATTTTCTCAAGGATACGCAAGATATTCGCGAAGGAAGCTGGAAAATTCTCGGTATCCCACACGATTTACAAGATCGTCGAGTGGAGATTACGGGGCCAACCGACCGAAAAATGGTGATCAATGCATTGAATGCTAACGTCAAAGTGTTCATGGCGGATTTTGAGGATTCGATGTCACCAGCATGGGATAAAGTGCTGGATGGGCAAGTCAATTTGCGTGATGCCATTAAAGGAACCATTAGCTATACCAATTCTGACAATGGTAAGTGCTACCAGCTTAAAGATAACCCAGCGGTGCTCATTTGTCGGGTACGCGGTCTGCACCTTAAAGAAAAGCATGTTAAATATGCAGGGCAAAGTATTCCGGGTTCGCTGTTTGATTTTGCACTCTACTTTTACAACAACTACAAATCATTGCTTAAAAAAGGCAGTGGCCCTTATTTTTATCTTCCAAAACTTCAGGCCTATCAAGAAGCAAAGTGGTGGAGTGATGTTTTCCATTTTACCGAAGAGTATTTTGGGTTAGAAACTGGCACCATTAAAGCCACCGTATTGATTGAAACCTTACCCGCCGTGTTCGAGATGGACGAAATATTGTTCTCGCTTAAAGAACACATTGTCGGCTTAAATTGTGGCCGCTGGGATTACATTTTCAGTTATATCAAGACATTGAAAAATTATCCGGATCGGGTGCTACCAGATCGCCAAGTTGTCACAATGGAAAAGCCGTTTCTTAACGCCTATTCACGCTTACTGATCTACACCTGTCATAAGCGTGGCGCATTTGCGATGGGCGGTATGGCCGCGTTCATTCCAGCTAAAGATCCCCAAGAAAATCAGTTGGTTCTCGATAAAATTCATCACGATAAATTGCTCGAAGCCAATAATGGTCATGACGGTACTTGGGTTGCCCATCCCGGTTTAGCGGATACGGCAAAAGCGGTCTTTGACCAAGTACTTGGCGAGCGTTGTAACCAATTAGATGTTACGCGTTTGTCTGATGCGCCGATTCATGCCAATGAGCTGTTGACCCCATGTGAAGGGGAACGTACCGAACATGGCATGCGTCATAATATTCGAGTTGCACTTCAGTACATCGAAGCATGGATCTCCGGCAATGGCTGTGTCCCCATTTATGGGTTGATGGAAGATGCGGCGACCGCAGAGATTTCTCGAGCGTCAATATGGCAATGGATCAAGCATGGAAAAGCCTTGGATAACGGTCAGATTGTTACCAAAGCGCTTTTTGAGCAGTATCTTGCGCAAGAAATTGAAGTCGTGAAACAGGAAATCGGCACGCAGCGATTTGCACAAGGACGATTTAGCGAAGCGGCACAATTGATGGCTCGCTTAACTACCAGCGATGAGCTGACACATTTTCTCACCGTTCCGGGTTATGACTACCTAGATTGATGAGATTTAAAACCAATAACTAATAACCAATTACTGACAACCAATAACGTGAAGCTGTTTTCAAAAGCAGAATAGGTCGTACTGCTGAGAAAAGGATGACAGTGCGCTTGCGCATCAAAATAAGAGGGATAGACCATGACATTAACTCGCCGCCAACAAATCGAAGCTCTAGAAAAAGATTGGGCAACCAACCCACGCTGGAAAAATGTAAAGCGTACTTATACTGCTGCTGAAGTGGTTGACCTGCGCGGTTCAATCACTCCAGCCAACACCTTGGCCCAACGTGGCGCTGATAAATTGTGGTCACTGGTTAACGGCAGTGCCAAAAAAGGTTATGTGAACTGCTTGGGTGCATTGACAGGTGGTCAAGCGGTACAACAAGCCAAAGCGGGAATTGAGGCGATTTATCTCTCCGGCTGGCAAGTAGCGGCAGACAACAACACCGCTTCCACCATGTACCCAGACCAATCGCTCTATCCAGTCGATTCTGTTCCATCGGTGGTCAAGCGCATCAACAACTCGTTTCGTCGTGCCGATCAAATTCAGTGGGCGGCCGGAAAATCACCGGAAGATGAAGGTGGTATTGATTACTTCTTACCGATTGTTGCTGATGCTGAAGCCGGTTTTGGTGGCGTACTCAATGCTTACGAGTTGATGAAGTCGATGATTGAAGCAGGGGCGGCCGGTGTGCACTTTGAAGATCAGTTGGCGTCAGTAAAAAAATGCGGACACATGGGCGGCAAGGTTCTGGTTCCGACTCAAGAAGCGGTTCAAAAATTGATTGCTGCACGTTTGGCCGCTGACGTATCAGGGACAACCACTTTGGTCATTGCTCGTACTGATGCAAACGCGGCGGATCTACTGACCTCGGATTGCGACGCATACGATCGTGATTTTATCCAAGGTGAGCGTACTCAAGAAGGTTTCTATCGCGTGAATGCTGGGATTGAGCAAGCGATTTCACGCGGTCTCGCTTACGCGCCGTATGCTGATCTCGTGTGGTGTGAAACCGCTAAGCCTGATTTGGATGAAGCCCGCCAATTTGCCGAAGCAATTCTAGCGCAATACCCAGATCAACTGCTGGCTTATAACTGTTCTCCCTCTTTCAACTGGGAGAAAAACTTAGACGCAGACACTATTGCTCGTTTCCAGCAAGAGTTGTCGGACATGGGGTACAAATATCAATTCATCACCTTAGCGGGCATTCATAACATGTGGTACAACATGTTTGAGTTAGCACATGCTTACGCGCAAGGCGAAGGTATGCGTCATTACGTTGAGAAAGTTCAGCGTCCAGAGTTTGAAGCAGCATCAAGAGGTTATACCTTTGTTGCACACCAACAAGAGGTGGGAACGGGTTACTTTGACCGGATGACCAATACCATCCAAGGTGGCAGCTCTTCCGTAACCGCGTTAACGGGCTCTACCGAAGAAGACCAATTTTAATTAGCTATACTTCCCAATCATTATCTGTGTAACACCTTTGAGCGGCGTAAGCCGCTCTTTTTTATGTGAGGTACTTATATTAGGGAGTGAGCGTTATTCAATATCGACTTCGTCCGGTTCACTCTCTTCTTGTAGCTCAAGTAAGGTAACAGCTACCCCAATAAAGTCCGTGTCAGTAATAATGCCCACTAGTTGGCCTTTATCTACAACGGGTAAGCAGCCTACTTTATGTTTTTGCATGTAGATAGCACTCTCTTTTAACCCCGCTCGCGGGTCAACCGTCATAATTTCAGTATGCATCACCTCATATAATGGCGTTGTCAGTGTATATGATTGATCTTCAGGGATGTTTTTTAAGCTCGACTCTTGCGCGGCAAGAATATCTCGATGAGTAATGATACCGAGTAGTTTTTTGTGTGGATCGACGATAGGGATATGGCGAATATCCAACGCTTCCATAGTGTGCTTAGCATCGGCTAACGTGTGTGTACGCAACAGGGTATGGGGGTTGCGAGTCATCATGTCTTCAATTTTGATCATAACGAGCTCCTTTTTATTATTGACCTGATTCAACTATAGTTTTTTCTGCGCAAAATATCTGAGAGCTCCCGCTATTTTTACTTTGATTGATGCGTAAAGATTGGGTGCCATTTTCATGTTTAATTACATTAAATTTAGATCTGGGTCTGACGAGCGAAGGTGTTTACGTATATACTACGGCGCTTAAAAAAAATTACGTCATCCACTCAAAACGAACAAGATAAGAACTATGCAAGTTTCAGACTTTCACTTTGAACTTCCCGATGAGCTGATTGCTCGTTACCCAACGGCTGAACGTACGGCGAGTCGCTTACTGCAATTAGACGGTAACAGCGGTGAACTGGCGGATGGCTCATTTAAAGACGTTCTTGACCGAGTTCAGCCCGACGATTTATTGGTTTTTAACAATACACGTGTCATCCCTGCTCGCATGTTTGGGCGCAAAGCTTCAGGCGGCAAACTGGAAGTATTGGTCGAACGAATGTTGGATGAACAGACGATTTTAGCTCATGTTCGCTCATCTAAGCCGCCAAAACCGGGCAGTGAGTTGTATTTAGGAGAGCATGACGAATATCATGCACACATGGTGGCTCGCCATGACGCGCTGTTCGAGATTCGTTTTACAGCGTCAAAGACGGTACTGGAGATCTTAAACGAGATTGGCCATATGCCGTTGCCGCCTTACATTGACCGCCCTGATGAAGATGCTGATAAAGAGCGTTATCAAACCGTATACAACCAAAAACCGGGAGCTGTCGCTGCACCGACCGCCGGTTTGCATTTCGATGAGGCTCTGCTTGAGCAAATCAAAGCGAAAGGCGTCGAATTTGCTTATGTAACCTTACATGTTGGCGCTGGAACCTTCCAGCCAGTACGAGTCGACAATATTCACGATCACCATATGCATGCAGAATATGTTGAAGTGCCACAAGAGGTAGTCGATGCCGTCAACGCGACGAAAGCGCGTGGTGGCCGAGTGATCGCTGTTGGAACTACGTCGGTGCGCTCACTGGAAAGTGCCGCGCAAGATGCGCTTAAAAAGGGCACTGAGCTGGTTCCTTTTTTCGGTGACACTGAAATTTTCATCTTCCCTGGTTATGAATATCAGTTGGTGGATTGCTTAATCACTAACTTCCACTTGCCAGAGTCGACACTGATTATGCTCGTCAGCGCTTTTGCAGGTTATGATCATACTATGGCCGCGTACGCGCATGCCGTGAAACATCAATATCGTTTCTTTAGTTATGGTGATGCGATGTTTATCACCAAGAACACCAATTAACGAGTGCTAGCATTACGCTAGGAGAAGAAGCTCCGCTTCGTTTTTCGCTAGGAATTGGCGACCGCTCTAGAGGGGTGCTTGCACCTAATCATGATACGTCAGACTGTTTCTCTGACATTGGAGGCTTCGTGAAGTTAACATACGAACTTAAAAAGAAAAACGGAAATGCTCGCCGTGGGCAATTAACCTTTGAACGTGGCACTGTGCAAACACCGGCATTCATGCCTGTAGGTACTTACGGCACAGTAAAAGGCATGACACCGGAAGAAGTAAAAGAGACGGGCGCAGAAATTTTGCTCGGTAATACTTTTCACCTGTGGCTGCGCCCTGGCCAAGAAGTGATGAAAATGCACGGCGACTTGCATGATTTTATGAACTGGCAAGGCCCGATCCTCACCGATTCAGGTGGTTTCCAAGTGTTTAGCTTGGGTGATATTCGTAAAATCACAGAAGAAGGGGTGCATTTTCGTAACCCAGTCAATGGTGACAAGATTTTCATGGACGCAGAAAAGTCGATGGAAATTCAAAAAGATCTGGGCTCTGACATTGTGATGATTTTCGATGAGTGTACGCCGTACCCTGCGACGCACGACGAAGCGAAAAAATCAATGGAGATGTCTTTACGTTGGGCGCAGCGTTCACGTGACCATTTCGACAAATTAGAGAACACCAACTCGCTATTTGGTATCGTGCAAGGCAGTGTTTACGAAGATTTGCGTGATGTTTCCGTGAAAGGCTTAACCGAGATCGGATTTGATGGCTACGCGGTTGGTGGCTTAGCGGTGGGTGAACCTAAAGAAGACATGCACCGTGTACTTGAGCACACCTGTCCACAATTGCCAGAAGACAAACCACGCTACCTGATGGGTGTCGGTAAACCTGAAGACTTAGTGGAAGGGGTACGTCGCGGTATCGATATGTTTGACTGTGTGATGCCAACGCGAAATGCACGTAATGGCCATCTATTTGTGACGGGTGGTGTGATCAAGATCCGTAATGCAGTACATAAAACCGATACAACTGCGCTGGATCCGCATTGTGACTGTTACACTTGCAAAAATTATTCGAAGTCGTATTTACACCATCTGGATCGTTGTAACGAAATTCTGGGTGCGCGTTTAAATACTATTCATAACTTACGTTATTACCAACGCCTGATGGCAAGCATTCGTTTAGCGATTGAAGAAGACCGCTTCGACGCGTTTGTTGAGGAGTTTTATGCTCGTCGCAATCGTGAAGTTCCACCAATGGGCCAATAACGGTTTTGCTGCGTTTTGCTTGATTTGTGAAGTGATAAACTTGAAATTAAGCCAACGCAGCCCAATTAGAATTACATTACACAACAATATTTTAGAGGACGTTTTCAATGAGTTTAATTTCTGTAGCACACGCAGCAGGTGAAGGTGCATCACAAGGTGGCGGTTATGAAATGCTGATCATGCTTGGTATGTTTGCGGTTATTTTCTACTTCATGATTTACCGCCCACAAGCCAAACGTGTTAAAGAGCATAAAAGTTTGATGGCCGCCATGACTAAAGGTGATGAAGTGTTAACCAGTGGCGGTTTAGTGGGTAAAATCACTAAAATCGCAGAAGACAGCGATTACATCTCTATCGAACTGAATGTGAACAATGAAATTGTGATCAAAAAAGATTTCATTACAGCGGTGCTACCAAAAGGTACGCTTAAGTCTTTATAACAGCTAAAGGATCCTTGCTGTGCTAAACCGTTATCCGTTATGGAAGTATTTGTTAGTGGTGTTCGCCATCACTCTCTCTGCTTTATATGCACTTCCAAATATTTACGGTGAAGATCCGGCAATTCAAATTACAGGGGCGCGTGGCGCCTCTGTTGATATGTCAACGCTGGATGCCGTCACCAAAGCTCTTGATAAAGAGAGCCTTTCTCATAAATCCATTGCTCTAGAGAATGGATCAATTCTTGTTCGATTTAACGATACCGATACTCAAATCAGTGCGCGTGATGTGGTGAGTGAAGCGTTAGGCAAAGATACAATTGTTGCACTTAACCTTGCTCCTTCAACGCCTTCTTGGTTGGAATCGATTGGCGCGGCACCGATGAAGCTTGGCCTTGATCTGCGTGGTGGTGTTCACTTCTTAATGGAAGTGGATATGGATGCCGCAATGGAAAAATTGATTGGTCAGCAAGAAGAAGCGTTTCGCAGCGAACTGCGTGATGACAAAATTCGCTACCGTGCTATTCGCTCAGTGGGCAACGACCGAGTGGAAGTCACTTTGCGTGACGATGAGCAATTAGAGCAAGCACAGCAAGCATTAACGTCGAAACATCCTGATATGACTTTTACTACGTCTAAGGCTGACGGTCGCTTTGCGCTGATTGCTCAATTTACTGAGCAGCGTTTGCAGGAAGTTCGAAATTACGCCGTTGAGCAGAACATCACGATTTTGCGTAACCGTGTTAACGAATTAGGGGTCGCTGAACCTTTAGTGCAGCGCCAAGGTGCCAGCCGCATTGTGGTTGAGTTACCGGGGGTTCAAGATACTGCTCGTGCTAAAGAGATTCTTGGCGCAACCGCGACTCTTGAGTTTCGTGAAGTTGATGACAAGGCTGATTTAGCCGCCGCGGCTTCTGGTCGTGCTCCTGCTGGGAGTGAAATCAAATCTGATCGTAATGGTCGCCCGGTTGTCTTGAAAAAACGCGTGATTTTAGGTGGTCAAAGTATCACGGATGCCAGCTCTAGCATGGATGAATATGGTCGCCCGCAAGTGAACATTTCGTTAGATAGCGAAGGCGGAAATAAGATGTCGGCGTTCTCTAAAAAGAACATTGGCAAGCTTATGGCAACGGTATTTGCAGAGTACAAAGACAGCGGCCGTCGGACACCTGATGGCAAAGTGATTCTGGATAAGCATGAAGAAGTGATCAACCAAGCAACGATTCAGTCGGCTCTTGGGCGTAACTTCCGTATCACGGGAATTGATTCTGCTGCAGAAGCTCAAAACCTTGCACTTTTACTGCGTGCAGGTGCGTTAATTGCGCCAATCTCTATTGTTGAAGAGCGTACCATTGGTCCATCAATGGGGCAGCAAAATATCGATATGGGCATTCAAGCCTGCATCTGGGGTATGGTTGCGGTGATGCTCTTTACGCTGCTTTACTACCGTGGTTTTGGCTTGATTGCCAATATTGCATTGATGGCGAACCTTGTGCTCATTATTGGTGTGATGTCGATGATCCCAGGGGCGACAATGACCTTGCCGGGTATTGCGGGTATCGTATTGACGGTTGGTATGGCCGTGGATGCTAACGTTCTGATCTTCGAGCGTATTCGTGAAGAGCTCCGTGATGGACGAAACCCACAACAAGCTATCCACCAAGGCTATGCTAACGCGTTCAGTACCATTGCTGATGCCAACATCACTACGTTGATTACGGCAATCATTCTATTTGCTGTGGGTACTGGAGCCATCAAAGGGTTTGCCGTCACACTTTCTATCGGTATTTTAACCTCAATGTTTACCGCTATTATCGGGACTCGCTGTATTGTGAACCTGTTATATGGTGGTAAACGCATTAAAAAATTGTCGATCTAAGGCTAGGAATTACTATGTTTCAGATTCTAAAAGCAGATAAAACGATCGACTTTATGCGTTGGTCTAAATTTGCGTTTTTATTCTCTCTTTTAATGATTGGTGCGTCTATTTTCACTTTATCAACCAAGTGGTTGAACTGGGGACTGGACTTCACCGGCGGTACTTTGATTGAAGTTGGGTTTGAACACCCAGCTAATCTTGAAGATATCCGCAGTGCTTTGGAAGCGAAAGGGTTTGGCGATGCGACGGTGCAGAATTTCGGTTCCGCGCGCGAAGTGATGGTTCGTCTTCGTCCACGTGCTGACATGGTTGGCGAGACGTTAGGCAACCAAATTCTTTCTGCTATTAAAGAGGGGACAGGAAAAAGTGTCGAGATGCGTCGCATTGAGTTCGTTGGCCCGAATGTGGGCGATGAATTAGCTGAAGCCGGAGGCTTAGCGATTTTGGCTTCGCTCATCTGTATTTTGCTTTATGTCTCCGTTCGTTTTGAATGGCGGCTCGCTGCGGGCGCGGTGATGTCACTGGCACACGATGTGATCATCACGCTTGGCATCTTCTCTATCATGCAAATTGAGGTTGATTTAACGATTGTTGCCGCTTTGCTGACCGTTGTTGGTTACTCGCTCAACGATACGATTGTGGTATTTGACCGTATCCGTGAAAACTTCCGTAAATTGCGTAAAGGTGATTCAGCCGAGATCATGAACAGCTCAATTACCCAAACCTTGAGCCGGACTTTGATTACATCGGGAACCACCTTGCTGGTGGTGATCGCACTCTTTGTGCAAGGTGGGGCGAACATACATGGTTTTGCCACCGCTTTACTGCTCGGTATCACCGTGGGTACTTATTCATCTATCTATGTTGCGTCAGCGTTGGCATTGAAATTAGGAATTACCCGTGAGCACCTACTTCCACCTCAAGTGGAAAAAGAGGGTGCGGAGTTCGACGAACTTCCTTAGCAGACTGAAAGTTTCTTAAATAGCCAAAGCCGCAGAATATTCTGCGGCTTTTTTCTACCCCATCCCACACCGCGGTCACTCTAAGTAGCAAAGTATAAAGCGAAACTAAAAAAGCCTCGTATATTGCTATACGAGGCTTGAATCAATTTTGACGGTGTTGATGGTATTTAGTGCAACCTATTTAAGAATAGCGCTGTTACCGTTATCACGAATGTGTTTCAGAATCGCTTTAACACCACGGGCACTTGAACCTACAATATTGCCCGATTTCATGTATTCAGTACCGCCAGAGAAATCGGTAAGAATAACGCCTGCTTCACGAGCGATCAGCTCGCCAGCGGCTAAATTCCAAGGTCTTAAACCCAGTTCAAAGTAACCATCGACACGGTTTGAAGCTAGGTAACATAAATCAAGCGCAGGAGAACCGGTACGACGGAAATCAGCACATTCAACAAACAGTGCAGACATGATTTTCATGAAAGATTCGGCATGTTGCTTTTGTTTGTATGGGAAACCAGTAGCGAGAATAGTGCCTTGAAGATCTTTTAACTGTTTAACACGAAGGCGTGAGTTGTTTAATTGCGCACCAGCACCACGTTGAGCGGTAAACAGCTCATTGCGCATTGGGTCATAAACACAAGCAACTTCTGTTTTGCCTTTAATGCGAACCGCGATGGAAACGGCGAAGTGGGGTAAACCTTTGACGAAGTTTGTTGTGCCATCCAGTGGGTCGATGATCCATTGAACGTCCTTATCTTTACCGTCGATAAGCCCGTTTTCTTCAGCAACGATACTGTGTTCTGGGTAAGAACTTTTGATTGTATCGATGATCATAGTTTCTGCTTCTTTGTCTACGTTAGTAACAAAGTCATTAGTCCCTTTCTGAGTTGTTTCGATTTTCTCAGTATTTTCTAGTGATTTAGCAATATGGTTACCAGCTTTTCGCGCAGCGCGAATAGCAATGTTTAGCATTGGATGCATACAGTTTTCCCAACGGATGTTAAAGAACGAAAAAGCGGGCAGCAGTATAACAAAGTTTTATTAAAAAGGAAGTGGCTATTTTTTGCTCGGTTGTTCATGTGTAGCTAAAGGACCTGACCATTTTAGTCAGGTTTATGTTAGTATTCTGTCGTTTAAAATAGAGTGGCGTACAACGTAATGCTAGACAATGTAAAAATCATTTTAGTAGGGACATCTCATTCAGGAAATATTGGTTCTGCTGCCCGAGCGATGAAGGTCATGGGCCTAAGTAAAATGATTTTGGTTTCGCCTCAATGCGAGGTAGACGCCCAAGCGATCGCTCTAGCTGCTGGAGCAAGCGACATTGCTTTAAATGCGGAGGTCGTGGATACGCTAGAGCAGGCTGTCGCAGATTGTGGCCTGGTGGTTGGGTCAAGTGCACGCTCACGAACTTTAGAATGGCCAATGCTTGAACCGCGTGAATGTGGGGAAAAATTGGCGCAAGAGGGGCAGCAATACCCGGTTGCTTTAGTGTTTGGCCGAGAAAAAACCGGGCTGACCAACGATGAACTGCAAAAATGCCATTTTCATGTATGCATTCCGGCTAATCCTGAATACAGTTCGTTAAACCTTGCTATGGCCGTACAAACATTGAGTTATGAGGTGCGTGTTGCCTATCTAAATAATGAAAAAAAAGGTTATCAAGCCCAGCCAGAAGAAGCGTATCCTCTGCATCACGAATTAGAAATGTTCTATCAGCATCTTGAAAAGGTCATGATACAGACACAGTTTATTTCAAAGGAACAGCCGGGACAGATCATGAATAAACTCCGTCGGCTATTTTCTCGTTCGCGTCCAGAGTCTCAAGAAATCAATATATTACGTGGTGTGTTGACCTCAATTGAGAAGCATCGCAGCAATCAATAATTATCCAGATTAATAATAGGGTTAAATACCTGACTAAATTAGTCAAATAAATACTTGACCTATTTAGTCAGGTATGGAAAAATTCCAACCACATAATCAATGTGGATACGGTGATATGAGACTTACATCTAAAGGAAGATATGCGGTTACAGCCATGTTAGATGTGGCTCTGCATTCGCAACAAACCCCAGTGCCACTGGCGGATATTTCCGAACGGCAAGGCATTTCGCTCTCTTACCTTGAGCAGCTGTTTTCTAAACTGCGTAAAGCGGGGCTAGTTGCTAGTGTACGTGGTCCAGGTGGTGGATACCGCTTAGGTGCAGATGCCTGCTCAATTTCGATTGGTACTGTGATTGCCGCTGTTGATGAATCAGTTGATGCAACAAAATGTAATGGAAGAGCCGACTGCCAAGGTGGTACTCGCTGCTTAACACATACGTTATGGCGAGATCTTAGCTCTCGCATTAGTGACTTTCTGAACAACATTACTCTTGGCGAGTTAATGATTGATAATGAAGTACTAGAAATTTCTGACCGCCAAGGCTTGGGCCTGACGGTGAACCACGGGTTAACCAATAAAAATACCAATACCGTGATTATCGGCTCGGTGCCCGTAGGTCTTAATGCCCGCTCATAGCGGCAATGTTTACATTGGAGTAGAAAATGAAACTGCCTATTTATTTTGACTATTCAGCTACCTGTCCAGTTGACCCTCGCGTGGCTGAAAAGATGGTTCAGTACATGACGATGGATGGTGTTTTTGGTAATCCAGCATCGCGATCGCACCGTTATGGCTGGCAGGCAGAAGAAGCCGTAGACACTGCGCGTGAGCAAATTGCTGAACTGCTTAATGCTGATCCTCGCGAAATCGTATTCACATCCGGTGCGACAGAGTCAGATAACCTCGCGATCAAAGGTGTGGCGCATTTCTATGCCAAGCAAGGTAAGCATATCATTACCTGTAAAACCGAGCATAAAGCGGTGCTTGATCCATGTCGTCAGCTTGAGCGTGAAGGTTATGAGGTGACCTATCTTGAGCCAGAATCGAATGGCTTGATTGATCTAAAAAAATTAGAAGCGGCAATGCGTGATGACACAATTTTGGTGTCGATCATGCACGTGAACAACGAAATTGGCGTAATTCAGGACATCATGGCGATCGGTGAGCTTTGCCGTGAACGCAAGATAATTTTCCACGTAGATGCAGCGCAATCTGCCGGTAAAATTCCCCTTGATGTGCAAGAAATGAAAGTGGATCTTATCTCCCTTTCAGCGCATAAAGCGTATGGACCTAAAGGGATTGGCGCATTATATGTTCGCCGTAAACCTCGTATCCGTCTTGAAGCGCAAATGCACGGTGGCGGCCATGAACGTGGTTTCCGTTCAGGCACATTACCAACGCACCAAATCGTAGGTATGGGTGAAGCATTCCGTATTGCTAAGCAAGACATGCAAAAAGATTTTGACCACGCAAAAGCATTGCGTGATCGTCTACTCGCTGGTGTACAAGACATGGAAGCCGTGAGTGTGAATGGCGATTTAGATCAGCGTGTTCCGCACAACCTGAATATTAGTTTTGCCTTTGTTGAAGGCGAATCGCTACTGATGTCTTTAAAAGACTTAGCGGTATCATCAGGTAGTGCTTGTACGTCGGCTAGCTTAGAGCCGTCATATGTACTGCGTGCGCTTGGTTTGAACGATGAAATGGCGCACAGCTCAATTCGTTTCTCATTTGGCCGTTTTACGACCGAAGAGGAAGTGGACTACGCCGTTGAACAAATCCGCGTAGCCGTAAGCAAATTACGTGACATGTCTCCTCTATGGGATATGTATCAAGAGGGTGTGGATTTAAACACCGTTGAATGGGCACATCACTAGTCCTTTAAAAGGCACTGGTTTATTCCCAAGGAAATAGAGGATTAGAGGTAACTATCATGGCATACAGCGAAAAAGTAATTGATCACTATGAAAACCCACGTAATGTTGGCTCTTTTGATAAAGAAGATCCAACCATTGGTAGTGGTATGGTTGGCGCTCCAGCTTGTGGCGACGTAATGAAGCTACAAATTAAAGTGACGCCAGAAGGCATCATTGAAGATGCAAAATTTAAAACCTACGGTTGTGGTAGCGCGATTGCTTCGAGCTCACTGGTCACTGAATGGGTGAAAGGCAAGAGCATTGATGAAGCGGCAGCCATTAAGAACTCTGAAATCGCGGAAGAGCTAGAGCTTCCACCAGTGAAAGTTCACTGTTCGATTTTGGCGGAAGATGCGATCAAAGCTGCCGTTGCCGATTATAAAAAGAAACACCAACAATAATATTAAGGGAGTGAATGATGGTTCACTCCCATAAGTTCAAACTAAGAATCTAAGGTTGTAGTATGGCCATTACCTTAACTGAAACAGCAGCGCATCGCGTTCGAGCATTCCTAGATAACCGAGGCAAAGGCGTAGGTTTACGTCTTGGAGTGAAAACAACAGGCTGCTCGGGTATGGCTTACGTGCTTGAATTCGTTGATGACGTTAACGAAGAAGACGAAGTGTTTGAAGATCATGGTGTCAAAGTGATTATCGATTCGAAAAGCCTCGTCTATCTTGATGGCACACAGCTTGACTATGTCAAAGAAGGGCTAAACGAAGGTTTTGAGTTCAACAACCCGAATGCAAAAAGCGAATGTGGTTGTGGTGAAAGCTTCAACGTGTAACGGATTGGCTTTCGGCGTGACTAGGCTCACTTGAGCCTAGTGTCGAGCACTAGGAGCAATGTGTTAATGAACTATTTTGAATTATTTGGGCTACCAAGTCAGTTTGCACTGGATGGTAGCCTTCTTTCTTCTCAGTTTCGTGCGCTGCAAAAACGGTTTCATCCCGACAATTTTGCCACTGCGTCTGAGCGAGATCGCCTGCTTGCTGTGCAAAACGCCTCACAAATCAATGATGCTTATCAAACATTAAAATCGCCGATCAGTCGCGCAGAATACTTGTTGCTTGAACAAGGCATAGAGTTACGCGCAGAACACCAAACCATGCAAGATCCGCTGTTTTTAATGGAGCAGATGGAGCTGCGAGAAGAGCTTGAAGCCATCGCCTCACAGTCTGATGTTGAAAGTGCGTTATTCGATTTTGAAAACAGAGTCAGCAAGATGTATAAACAGCATCTTACCTTGGTTGAGCAACAACTTAATCATGCTCAATGGAACCTTGCGGCTGATACGGTTCGCAAGCTTAAATTTATTGCCAAGCTCAAAAATGAAATAGAAAGAGTCGAAGAACAGTTACTCGGCTAGTTCGATAATAAGGACCAACCCATGGCATTACTTCAAATTGCAGAACCCGGTCAAAGCTCTGCGCCGCATCAGCATAAACTCGCAGCGGGTATCGACTTGGGGACAACCAACTCATTAGTCGCATCGGTTCGAAGCGGTAATGCGACGACGCTTGCTGATGAACAAGGACGCTCGATCCTCCCTTCGGTGGTCCACTATTCGGCTCAAGAGCGTTGCGTAGGCTTTGATGCCAGAGCACACGCGCAAGTTGATCCTGCCAATACCATCATTTCTGTGAAGCGTTTGATCGGCCGTTCACTGGCTGACATTCAGGCACGTTATCCCACATTGCCTTATCGTTTCAAAGCCAGTGACAACGGTTTGCCTATTTTGCAAACGGCGCAAGGTGATAAGAACCCGATTCAAGTTTCCGCCGATATTCTTAAATCTCTTGCTCAGCGTGCCGAAGCGTCGTTAGGTGGTGAATTAGCGGGCGTGGTGATTACCGTACCTGCTTATTTTGATGATGCTCAGCGCGTGGGCACCAAAGATGCCGCTCAACTTGCCGGCTTGCACGTACTGCGTTTACTCAATGAACCTACCGCTGCAGCGATTGCCTATGGCTTAGACTCCGCGCAAGAAGGTGTGATTGCGGTTTATGATTTAGGTGGCGGTACGTTTGATATCTCTATCTTACGTCTGTCGAAAGGCGTGTTTGAGGTACTTGCGACTGGTGGCGATTCCGCGCTCGGTGGTGATGATTTTGACCATTTGATTGCTGACCATTTTTTGAGCCAAATCGGCTTAGCTAAACCGCTCAGTGCAGAGCAGCAACGAGTATTGCTTGATGCGGCCACCGAAGCGAAAATTGCCTTATCTGATACCGATAGTGTCGAGGTTTCTGTGCTGGGTTGGCAAGGGCGTTTAACTCGCGATGAGTTTAACCAACTCATCACGCCACTAGTAAAGAAAACCTTACTATCGTGTCGTCGAGCACTCAAAGATGCCGAGATTGCTGCAGATGAAGTGTTGGAAGTGGTGATGGTAGGCGGTTCAACTCGTACGCCACTGGTTCGAGATTTAGTCGGTGAGTTTTTTGGTCGCACACCATTAACTAGTATCAACCCTGATGAAGTTGTTGCGATTGGTGCAGCAATTCAAGCCGACATTTTGGTGGGTAATAAACCCGATTCAGAAATGCTACTGCTGGATGTCATTCCTCTGTCGCTGGGTATTGAAACCATGGGTGGCTTAGTGGAAAAAATCATCCCACGTAACACCACCATTCCTGTGGCGAAAGCTCAAGAATTCACCACCTTCAAAGATGGTCAAACAGCCATGAGCATCCATACGGTGCAGGGCGAACGTGAGATGGTAGACGATTGCCGCTCATTGGCTCGTTTTTCACTAAAAGGTATTCCACCAATGACGGCGGGTGCCGCGCATATCCGCGTAACTTATCAAGTTGATGCAGATGGCTTACTCTCCGTGACAGCGATGGAAAAAAGTACGGGAGTTCAGGCGGAAATTCAAGTTAAGCCCTCGTATGGACTGAGTGATAATGAAGTAGCAAATATGCTGCGAGATTCGATGACGTTTGCCAAACAAGATATGCAGACTCGCGCTCTGGCAGAGCAACGTGTAGAAGCCGATCGTGTTATCGAAGGTTTGATCTCTGCCTTACAGGCCGATGGTGATGAATTGTTATCTGAGTCAGAAAAGCAGATCCTTCTGAATGCAATAGAAGATTTAATTGTGCTGCGTAATGGTGATAGCGCCGATGCCATCGAGCAAGGAATTAAAGAGACAGACAAAGCCAGCCAAGATTTTGCTTCACGCCGTATGGATAAATCCATTCGCAGTGCACTTGCTGGTCAATCGGTAGATGATATTTAAAGAGAAAAATTATGCCTAAGATTATTGTGTTACCTCACCAAGAGCTTTGTCCTGAAGGTGCCGTTCTGGAAGCGCAAGCAGGAGAAACCGTACTGGATGTGGCGCTGAAAAATGGTATCGCTATTGAACATGCGTGTGAAAAATCCTGCGCATGCACGACTTGCCATATTATCGTTCGCGAAGGGTTTGACTCACTTGATGAGAGTGATGAGTTAGAAGATGACATGCTTGATAAAGCGTGGGGTCTTGAACCTGAATCTCGCCTTGGCTGCCAAGCTAGAGTCGCTAACGAAGATTTAGTGGTTGAAATTCCAAAGTACACACTCAATCTGGCTTCTGAAGATCATTAATCCTATTGAGCGTATTAACGCCCGTTCACTGTTTGTAAAAGGAAAGCAAAATGAAATGGACCGATTCTCGTGATATTGCGATCGAGCTTTGTGAGCAATACCCAGACGTAGATCCTAAAAATGTACGTTTTACGGATCTACACCAGTGGGTGATGGAACTGGAAGAGTTTGATGATGAGCCAAACCGTTCCAACGAAAAAATTCTCGAAGCGATTATTCTATGTTGGATGGAAGAGATCGACTAAGACTATTGCTAACATGATGGTTATTCAGTAAAACATCACAGAGTTAACAATTTTAACTAAAAAGAGCGGACCGAATGGTCCGTTTTTTTATCAAGTTGACATTTTGACCCTACAAAATGCTAACATCCCTTGGTTATTTAATCGTAATGGCACAGGTGAGGCCATATTCAGGCAAGGAGAAACCATGTCTACAAAGATGTCCGTATTTATCAGCCAACAAGCTGCCCAGCCTCAGTGGGGAGAAAAGGCGATTGTTTCGTTTTCAGAAAATGGTGCCACAATTCATGCTATTGAGAGTGAGCATGAACTCAGCGCGGTTCAGCGCGCGGCACGTAAGCTTGATGGGCAAGCTATCAGAGCTATCAGCCTACAAGGTGACGGTTGGCACTTAGAAAATATTTGGGCTTTCTACCAAGGTTATCGTGAAGCGAAAAAACTCAACACACTAGAATGGCAACCGCTGAGTGAGTCAGATCAAGCCGAGTTAGAATATCGTATTAAAGCGACGGAATGGACGCGTGATATCATCAATAAAAGCGCTGAAGAAGTCGCGCCGCGTCAGTTAGCGACCATGGCGGCTGAGTTCATCAAATCGCTAGCCCCTGAGCATGTCAGCTACCGCATTGTCAAAGATAAAGATCTACTCACCGAAGGTTGGGAAGGTATTTATGCGGTTGGTCGCGGCTCCGAGCGCACATCAGCTATGCTGCAACTCGATTACAATCCGACAGGAAAAGAAAGTGCTCCTGTTTTTGCTTGCTTAATTGGCAAAGGCATTACTTTTGATTCTGGTGGTTACAGTTTAAAAACGTCCAACTTTATGTCGGCGATGAAAGCGGATATGGGGGGCGCTGCAACGATCACCGGTGGTCTTGGTTTGGCTATCATGCGCGGTTTTAATAAACGTGTGAAACTCATTTTGTGTTGTGCAGAAAATATGGTTTCCGGACGCGCCTTGAAACTGGGTGATATCATCACTTATAAAAATGGCACCACAGTTGAAATAATGAACACCGATGCAGAAGGCCGCCTAGTGTTGGCCGATGGCTTGATTTATGCCAACGAGCAAAAACCACAGCTTATTATTGATTGCGCGACATTAACGGGTGCCGCCAAAAATGCACTCGGCAATGATTACCATGCACTACTCAGCTTTGATGAGAGCTTATCCCAGCAGGCATTGGTGGCAGCTCACCAAGAGAAAGAAGGCTTATGGCCTCTGCCTTTGGCTGAGTTTCATCGCTCTATGTTACCTTCAAGCTTTGCGGATCTCTCTAACATCAGCTCAGGTGACTATTCTCCGGGAGCAAGTACCGCAGCGGCCTTCCTCTCTTACTTTGTTGAAGATTACAAAAAAGGGTGGCTGCACTTTGATTGCGCTGGTACTTACCGCAAATCAGCAAGCGATAAATGGGCCGCAGGTGCAACGGCGATGGGGGTGCGTACATTAGCACGCATTTTGACCGACCAAGCTCAATAATGAAAAACCGCTCAACTCTCTGTTTTGGGCGGTTCACTATAACTAAAAAAACAAAAGAAAAAGGATAACCTTATGGCTCTAGAAAGAACATTTTCTATCATTAAACCCGATGCGGTAGAACGTAACTTGATTGGTGAAATCTATCACCGTATCGAAAAATCAGGTTTGCGTATTATCGCTGCGAAAATGGTACATTTGAACGAAGAGCAAGCGAGCGGCTTTTATGCTGAGCATGAAGGCAAAGCGTTTTTTCCAGCACTAAAAGAATTTATGACCTCAGGGCCTATCATGGCTCAAGTGCTTGAAGGTGAAGATGCTATTGCTCGTTACCGCGAATTAATGGGTAAAACTAACCCAGAAGAAGCGGCATGTGGAACCATTCGTGCTGATTACGCATTAAGCATGCGCCATAACTCAGTTCATGGCAGTGATAGTCCTGAATCGGCGGCACGTGAAATCGCTTTTTTCTTCCCTGAATCAGAGATTTTCTCTCGTTAATCTTGGCGTTTTCTATCCCAAATTCTTTCGATTAAGGCCTCACGTTGTGAGGCTTTTTTATACTCGTATGATTGGGAGCTGCAGAGTAAAAACAATCCGCCAAGCATTGAATGACTTAGTAATTGAAGGGTTGTACAACCCTTGTTGTTACTGCATAAAGGCTGTACAATTCGCGCCCTTATTTATTGTTTCCGTCGTTGAGAGGCCACATGACTATTGAAAAAGTCAATCTGCTTGATTTTGATCGCCAAGGTCTGCGTAAATTTTTTGCTGAAGAGCTCAGTGAAAAAGCGTTCCGCGCTGATCAGGTCATGAAGTGGATCTACCATTTTGGTTGTGATGACTTCGAACAAATGACCAATATCAACAAGAAACTGCGTGAACAACTGCAACAACGCTGTGAAATTCGCGCGCCGATCGTTTCACAAGCACAACATTCGTCTGATGGTACGATTAAGTGGGCGATGCGTGTAGGAGATCAAGATGTTGAAACGGTTTACATCCCAGAGGAAGACCGAGCGACTTTGTGCGTCTCTTCCCAAGTTGGCTGTGCTCTGGAATGCAAATTCTGTTCAACGGCTCAACAAGGTTTTAACCGTAACCTCAAAGTGTCTGAAATTATCGGGCAAGTTTGGCGCGCAGCGAGAGAAATTGGCCTTGAGAAAGAGACGGGTCGTCGTCCGATTACTAACGTAGTAATGATGGGGATGGGCGAGCCTCTGCTCAACATGAAAAACTTGATCCCAGCGTTAGAGATCATGCTGGATGATTTAGGTTTTGGCTTGTCAAAACGTCGTGTCACTGTGTCCACTTCGGGCGTGGTTTCTGGTCTTGATCAAATGACAGGGCAAATCGATGTTGCATTAGCGATTTCATTGCATGCACCCAATGACAAATTACGCAGCGAAATTATGCCGATCAATGATCGCTGGGATATTCAAGATTTCTTGGCCTCAGTGCGTCGTTATATCGCCACTTCAAACGCTAACCGTGGCAAGGTTACGGTGGAATATGTGTTGCTGGATCACGTCAATGACGATATGGACCACGCGCACGAATTGGCTAAGTTGATGAAAGGCACGCCGTGCAAAATTAACCTGATCCCATTTAACCCTTATCCCGGTTCACCTTATAAAAAACCGAGTAATTCACGTATTGACCGTTTTCAAAAAACACTGATGCAGTATGAACACACAGTGACAGTGCGTAAAACTCGTGGAGATGATATTGATGCCGCTTGTGGACAGCTAGTCGGTGATGTGATTGATAGAACCAAACGGACCAAAATGAAACAAATGGGTGGCGATGTCATTCCTGTCAAATCGGTCTAAATCGGATGATAAAGCAAAGCCAGAGATTCCTCTGGCTTTGTGCATTTTTACCATTTGAAATAATTTTCCGCGATTTTGACGTCAATTTTATGAAAAATATTGACCTAGCTGTAATTTCTTTCCTAAAGCCATGTTGTTTAACGTCAAATATCCATTAGAATTGCTAACTGACGTAATGTTAAATTTGAACTGTCGCCTGCATCAATGAATGCAAATTTTTCACCGTGTTGGAATGCACCATTTTATTACTACGAACTAATAACAATAAAAGTGATGACGGTGCCATTCGAGCCATAACATAATGAGATGTACAAAACGGATGACTACTGAACAAGAACAGATTATTGCAGATGTAAAAACAGACACGGTGCAACCCGGTACTTTATTAAAGGCAAAGCGTGAAGCGTTGGGATTAACGCAAAAGCAAGTTGCCGATAGGTTGCGGTTACGTCTCTCTATCATTCAGAGTTTAGAAGAGAATAACTTCGCCTCGGACCAAGTGGCGACGTTTACTCGCGGTTATTTACGTTCCTATGCGAAGGCCGTCGGGATCAAAGAGTCAGTTATTTTAGCTTCCTTTGATGATTGCTATCCTACGGTTGTCGCTGAGCAACCGATGCAAAGTTTTTCGAAGAAAACCAAGCGAGAGAAACACGATAGCCGTATTATGACGCTGACATGGGGTATTTTTGCCATCATTATTGGTATTTCCTCATTATGGTGGTGGCAAAACCAAGAACAAGAGAATGTTGTGGTTGAGAGTTCACCATCAATCACGTCGACATCGGTTGAGCGTTTGCGAGATGAGGATTTCACGACCGTTCCTGAATTAGTGCCTACGGTTGACGAATCTCAAGTAGAAGCAGAAGCGGTGGATATCCCTGTAGAAATCAACACTCAGGCTGCAGAACTTATCCCTTCACCTGAAGATGATACAGCCGAAGCCGACCTGAGTGCGAGCGACGATCCTGTATTGGATAAGACGCCACCGCAGGATGCAACGAATCCATACGCTCCTCTAACGCTCACATTCAGCGCAGATTGTTGGATTCAGGTGAAAGATGCAGCAGGCAAAACCCTTTCCACTGGGATTAAAAAATCAGGGCAAACCGTAACCTTGCAAGGTGAAGCTCCGTTTCAAATCATTCTTGGCGCGCCTGAAAGCGTTTCAATGACATTTGCAAGTGAACCTGTAGACCTTTCTGGGTATACTTCCGGTAAAGTCGCTCGATTCACCTTACCTTAGAAAATACTATGCAACACGAATCTCCAATTAAGCGTCGTTCATCGACGCGTATTTATGTCGGTAATGTGCCCATCGGTGATGGTGCTCCTATTGCTGTTCAATCTATGACCAACACGCGCACTACCGATGTTGCGGCAACGGTCGCTCAAATTAAAGCGTTAGAAAAAGTCGGGGCTGATATTGTACGGGTTTCTGTACCGACAATGGACGCGGCGGAAGCGTTCAAGTTGATCAAGCAGCAAGTATCCATCCCGCTGGTGGCTGACATCCATTTTGATTACCGCATTGCGTTGAAAGTCGCCGAATATGGCGTTGATTGCTTGCGTATCAACCCTGGTAACATTGGCAACGAAGAACGTATTCGCGCCGTGGTCGATTGCGCACGTGACAAGAACATACCCATTCGGATTGGCGTGAATGGTGGGTCGCTCGAAAAAGAGATCCAAATGAAATATGGTGAGCCAACACCGGCCGCTTTAGTCGAGTCAGCGATGCGTCATGTCGATATTCTTGAAAGACTCAACTTTGATCAATTCAAAGTCAGCGTTAAAGCATCGGATGTTTTTCTCGCCGTTGATTCCTACCGTTTACTGGCTAAACAGATTGCCCAACCTCTGCATCTTGGTATTACGGAAGCAGGAGGCGCAAGAGCCGGTGCAGTTAAATCGGCAGTGGGCTTAGGTATGCTGCTTGCCGAAGGCATCGGCGATACGCTGCGTATTTCACTGGCTGCGGATCCGATCGAAGAGATCAAAGTCGGCTTTGATATTCTTAAATCGCTACGTATTCGCTCACGAGGCATTAACTTCATCGCTTGTCCAAGCTGTTCACGTCAAGAGTTTGATGTGATCGCCACAGTCAATGCGTTAGAGCAACGTTTGGAAGATATTTTGACACCTATGGATGTCTCGATCATCGGTTGCGTGGTTAATGGCCCAGGTGAAGCTGAAGCTTCTCATCTTGGTTTGGCTGGCAGCAACAAGAAAAGTGCATTCTACGAAGACGGCGTCCGCCAGAAAGAGCGTTTTGATAACGATGATCTGGTCAGCCAACTCGAAGCGAAAATTCGCGCGAAGGCCTCTATTCTCGATGAGAAGAACCGAATCAACGTGACTCAAATCGAACAAAATTAATCTCAACGACCTTACGGTAAGTATTGTGGCAAAAACAATTCAAGCAATTCGAGGCATGAACGACTGCCTCCCAACTCAGTCTCCACTTTGGCAAAAAGTGGAAGGCACAGTGAAAAACGTGATTAGTGCATATGGCTACAATGAAGTACGTATGCCTATCGTTGAGATGACACACCTATTTAGCCGTGCGATCGGTGAAGTGACCGATGTGGTTGAAAAAGAGATGTATTCTTTTGAAGATCGCAATGGTGACAGTTTATCGCTTCGTCCAGAGGGTACTGCAGGTTGTGTCCGTTCTGGTATCGAAAATGGTTTGCTCTACAACCAAGAGCAACGTTTATGGTACATGGGGCCGATGTTCCGTCATGAACGTCCGCAAAAAGGGCGCTACCGTCAATTCCACCAATGTGGGGTTGAAGTGTTTGGCCTGGATGGCCCTGATGTTGATGCCGAGCTGATTATGATGACCGCGCGTTTGTGGCGTGAATTGGGCATCGACAAACATGTTCGTTTGGAACTGAACTCAATTGGTTCTCTTGAAGCGCGTGCCAATTACCGCACCGCTTTGATTGACTATTTAGAGCAGCATCAAGAGGTGTTGGATGAAGATGCCAAACGTCGCATGTACACCAACCCACTGCGTGTACTCGATACTAAAAATCCAGATATTCAAGCGATTTTAGGTGACGCACCCAAATTGTCTGAGTATCTAGATGAAGAATCGAAGCAACATTTTGCAGGCTTATGTGAACTTCTTACCGCTGCGGGTATCGAATACCAAGTTAACGAGCGCTTGGTGCGCGGCCTAGACTACTACAACCGCACCGTATTTGAGTGGATCACCGAAAGCTTAGGTGCTCAGGGTACGGTTTGTGGCGGTGGACGTTATGATGGCTTGGTAGAACAACTGGGTGGCAAAGCGACACCAGCAGTGGGTTTTGCCATGGGGTTAGAGCGCTTAGTGCTGATGATGGAAACACTGGAACTGACCGACGTGCGTCGCAGTGTCGATGTGTACATGGTCAGTGCGGGTGAAGGCACTATGATGGCAGCAATGAAACTTGCTGAGCAGTTGCGTGAACAGGTTCCGGCGCTGCGTGTTATGAACCATTTTGGTGGTGGTAACTTCAAAAAACAATTTAAACGTGCTGATAAAGTGGGCGCTGCGGTGGCTTTGGTATTAGGCGAAGATGAAGTCGCAGAAAGCACAGTAGTTCTCAAAGATCTTATCGGTGGTGAACAAATTACGATTTCTCAAACTGAAGTCGCGAGCAAACTCACGCATCTTGTGTAAGCAAGCGCATTTGAGACATCTATTAAAGAGGACAGGAAGTGGAACTCTACGATACTGAAGAACAACAAGTTGAAGCGATAAAAGATTGGTGGAAAGAGAACGGTAAAGCCGTGATCTTTGGTGCTGTAATTGGCCTTGGTGGCTTGTTTGGTTGGCGTTACTACCAAGATAGCGTTATTGCTGCGCAAGAAGCCGCTTCTGAAAGTTATAGCAAAGCGGTAACTCAGTTAGCGGCAAAAGGCGCAGAAGCTGAGATGGTTGTTGAGAGCTTTGTTGATAGTAATAAAGGTACAGAATATGCCGTCTTAGCCGCACTACAACTTGCAAAAGTTCAAGTAGAAGCGGGTCAAATTGATGAAGCTTTAGCGCAGCTTGAATGGGCAAAAGCAAACACTAAAGATGATGCTATTCTACCGTTAGCAACCTATCGCGTGGCCCGTATTAAAGCGGAACAAGGCCAGTTTGATGCCGCCTTAGCTGATCTTACGACCATCACAGAGAAAGGGTGGGCGGGACGCATTGCGGAACTACGTGGTGATATCTCATTGCGTAAAGGCGATACGGACGCGGCTTATGCGGCATACACGGAAGCACAACAAGCTGACGATGCAAGCCAAACGCTACAGATGAAACTGGACGATCTTGCCAAATAAGGGCACAAGTTGATGAAAAAGTTGTTCAACAAAGTGCTCGTTTCTGCCGTTGTGCTTGGAGCACTTGCAGGGTGTGCTAGTGAAGAAGACACCATTATCATGGCTCCTGTGCCAATGGTAACGAGTGAATTTACGCCTACAACTCAGTGGAGCACATCGATTGGTGATGGCGTAGGGCATTACTTCTCAAAGTTATCTCCAGAATACGCTTACGACAAAGTGTTTATTGCTAGCCGTGATGGTTTGGTGAAAGCCTTGAACCCTAAAACGGGTAAAGAGCTGTGGAAAACCGATCTTGAACAAGATGGCACCATGCGTTTATCCGGCGGTATAGCGGCGGCCTATAGCCAAATTTACATTGGTAGTGAAAACGGTTTAGTCACTGCGCTTAATGAAGCTACGGGTGAGCTTGTATGGCAAGTTAAAGTCGACGGTGAAGTGCTAGCAGCTCCGGCTGCAGATGCGAACATGATCATTGTTAATACCAGTCGTGGCACTTTGGTGAGTTTAGACCAAGCGACGGGTGAGCAAAAATGGACCATCAGTACTGAAGTTCCTAATTTAACGTTGAGAGGTGACAGCAAACCTGTTGCGGTATCGGGCGGTGTTTTTTGGGGAACCTCAGGTGGCCGTCTTGCTGCCGCTATCGTTGAGCGTGGTCAGTTGATTTGGCAACAACCGATTGGCATGCCTAAAGGTGCCACTGAAATTGACCGCCTAGTCGATGTTGATGCCTCACCTATCGTGATTGGCGGCATGCTGTATGCGGTTGGTTTTAATGGCCAGTTGATCGCCATTGATCTGCGTTCGGGCAAACCAGCTTGGAAGCGGAATTACTCTTCAGCAACAGACATGGCTAGCGATGGTGGCCGATTATTTGTGGTGACCGACAAAGATCATGTGGTGGCTGTGGATACAAGAAGCGGTACCGAACTTTGGAGCAACAAACAGCTTGAACACCGTTTGCTAACTGCGCCAGCGATTATCAATGGCTACCTTGTGCTAGGTGACAGTGAAGGGTATCTACATTGGATTGATCGCAGCAGTGGCGAATTCGTTGCCCAACAATTGGTTGATAAGAGCGGTTTTGCGGTGAGTCCTCTCGCTGTCGATGATGGTTATGTCAGCATGACCCGTAATGGCAATGTAAAGAAACTGACGATTAAAAAATAAATCGTGATATAATTCACATTCGGCTCCTGGCTGGTAACAGTTAGGGGCCGTTTTATTGAATAAATAGATGTGGTTATAGGTAAAAATTTAATGCTTGCTAGCAAGTGTTTACCTATAACTACATAAGAGAAAATATTGTAGAGGTTAGTATGGTTCCTGTTGTTGCTCTTGTTGGGCGTCCCAATGTCGGTAAATCTACGTTGTTTAACCGATTAACTCGCACTCGCGATGCGTTGGTGGCGGATTTCCCCGGTTTAACGCGTGACCGTAAATATGGCCAAGCTAAATTGGGTGAGCACGACTTCATTGTTATCGATACTGGCGGTATTGATGGTAGTGAAGAGGGTGTAGAAACGAAAATGGCTCAACAGTCATTGGCCGCGATTGATGAAGCTGATGTTGTGCTATTTATGGTTGATGGTCGCGCTGGTTTAACGGCGGCTGATGAAGTGATCGCCCAACATCTGCGTAAGATTGAAAAGCGCGCTATTTTAGTCGTGAATAAAGTGGATGGCATTGACGCTGATGCTGCAAGTGCTGAGTTTTGGCAATTGGGCGTCGATCAAATGTACCAAATTGCTGCCGCTCATGGCCGTGGTGTTGGGATCCTTATCGACCGAGCTTTGAATCCACTTGCTGAAGAAATGATCGAGCAGGCTGAAGGCGAAATCGAAGATCTAACCGACTTTGAAGATGCCGAAGAAGAAAAGTTAGATTACACCGAAGAAGAAGCCGAAGCTGAATACAAACGTCTGCAAGATCAGCCGATAAAACTGGCGATCATTGGCCGTCCGAATGTCGGTAAATCGACACTCACCAACCGCATTCTCGGTGAAGAGCGTGTTGTGGTTTACGACATGCCCGGAACGACGCGAGACTCCATCTACATCCCGATGATGCGTGATGAGCGCGAGTATGTATTGATTGATACTGCTGGCGTGCGTCGTCGTACTCGCATTAACGAAACGGTTGAGAAATTCTCGGTCGTCAAAACCTTAAAAGCCGTTGAAGATGCAAACGTTGTTCTGTTAGTCATTGACGCTCGTGAGAATATCTCAGATCAAGATCTTAGCCTGCTAGGTTTTGCATTAAACGCCGGACGTTCGATAGTGCTTGCAGTCAATAAGTGGGATGGGCTCGATAACGACGTCAAAGAACGAGTCAAGAAAGAGCTAGACCGTCGTTTAGGCTTTGTCGATTTTGCTCGTATCCACTTTATCTCTGCATTGCATGGTACGGGTGTTGGTCATCTATTTGAATCGGTTCAAGAAGCGTATAAATCGGCGACAACACGTGTTGGTACATCGGTATTGACTCGTATTCTTAAAATGGCAACCGATGATCACCAACCGCCTATGGTTCGTAGCCGCCGCGTAAAACTTAAATATGCTCACGCAGGTGGTTATAACCCGCCGATTATCGTTGTACACGGTAACTTGGTGAATGAGCTGCCAGATTCTTACAAACGTTATTTGATGAACTATTACCGTAAGTCTTTAGAAATCATGGGTACGCCTATTCGTATCCAGTTCCAAAGCAGTGATAACCCATTTGAAGGAAAAGTGAATAAGCTGACCTTATCTCAAGAGCGTAAACGTAAACGCTTAATGACGATGATGAAAGGACGCAGCAAGTAGCCTTCCTCATAACTGAAATACCCAAGTTTAGACTTGGGTATTTTTTTGCCTAAAATTTATCATTGGCGATAGAACCTCACTAACGTGGCGGTCTGGAAATGAAGTGCAGTACCAAAATGATTGAGTGAAAAACAGAGCACGGCAACGTTGCTGCTTTGTATAAGTATCAAACAAAATGAGTAGAACATTTCGCCAAAAGATCATTTTAATATATTCTGATTTTTTTGATTTATTAGCTATAAAATGGAGTTTTGTATCGTTATAAATCCATATGCAGAATATGTAACTTATGCTTTCGGTGTGTGGTTATATAAATGTTCTTTTGAGAGTAGATCGCTGAACGGAGCAGATAAAGCAAATGATCAGGCAGAGATCTTTTATCGATCATAGCCTAATGTGTATGAGGTGGTTGGTGAGCCTGAAGGTATTGTGATAGAGATCAAAGCTGAACTCTCGATAATCCGAGACCATACGTGCCGTTTGATGAAGTGTCGGCTATCACATGCATGAACTATCTACGCAAACGAGCTATCTATTAAAACGAACGATATAAAACATCTACCAAAATCACACTATGTGAAAGATGTTATGTGAAAGACACAAAGAGAGATGGGATCAATATGCAGGAAAATCTTTGCCCTTGTTGCCAAAATCCACTGGCGTGGGATGGGCGTTACCATTGTGCTCAGTGCAAACATCACTTTAACAAAATTGGTTTTTGCCCTGAGTGTGATTCTGAGCTGGAGAAATTGCAGGCGTGTGGCGCAGCAAACTTTTTCTGTAATTCATGCAATGAGCTCAAATCAAAATCTAAGATTCGATTTGAGTTTCAAGCACAAGATTAAGTGATTAATTAACGGTAGAGAAAACTTCGCCATCCGCCACTCGCGTAATCAATTGATCGCCAGTTTTTAGATCGCAAGCGCGGTGAATCACTTTGCCTGAGCTATCTCGCGTGATCGAATAGCCTCGTTTTAGTGTCGCTAATGGGCTTACTGCGTCAAGCTTCTCTGCGGCTAGCGTTAAACGGTGTGCTGTGCGCAGGAGCTTTTTCTCCATTACGTCCAGCAATCGTTGCTCGCTTTTGGCTAGTCGATGCTGCTGCTTCGCTAAGGTTTGTACGGGAGAATGCAACTGCAGTTGATGGTATTGCTGGCCAATGTGCTCGCGCTGAGTCGAAATATAGCGCTGTATCGCCCGCTGTAGGCGCATTTCTGTGTCATCAAGTTGCTGGCTTTGACGCTGCAAGCGATAAGTGGGGTGCTGTTTCTCTAGCGCGTGAACCAAAGCGCGTAAATGATGCGCTTGTTGACTGGTGTAATAGCGCATCGCACTTTGTAGTTTGTGTTGGTATGAGGCGAAAGCTTGTCGCTTATTACTGTTGTCTCGGCTGACTAATTCTGCAGCAGCGGAGGGGGTTGGGGCACGTACGTCAGCCACAAAATCAGCAATCGTCACATCGATTTCATGCCCGACGGCACTGATAATTGGGATTTGACTAGCGGCAATTGTGCGCGCTACGATCTCGTGGTTAAAACACCATAAGTCCTCTAAAGAACCGCCACCGCGACCCACAATCAATACGTCACACTCTTGCCTCGCATTTGCTCTACCAATTGCTTGAGCAATTTGAATGGCCGCTTGTTCGCCTTGAACCAGTGTAGGATAAATGATGACGGGCAAGCTTGGATCGCGCCGCTTGAGCACATCAAGAATATCAAACAGGGCTGCGCCAGTTTTTGAAGTAATAACTCCGACGCATTGAGGATTTTCCGGCAAGGGGCGCTTATTGGATTGTGCAAACAGCCCTTCTGCGGCCAACTGCATCTTCAGCTTTTCAAACTCTTGCTGGAGACGACCATCCCCTTCGGGTTGCATGCTCTCGATAATGACTTGGTAGTCACCTCTGGGTTCATAAAGAGAAAGACGCGCTTTAACAAGTACCTGCTGGCCATTTTTAGGTTTGAAGGTCACAAAGCGATTATTGCCTTTGAACATCGCACATTTTACCTGCGCGCGAGAATCTTTGAGTGAGAGATACCAATGGCCAGAAACCGGAGCGGAGAAGTTCGATATTTCACCAACGAGCCACACAATGCCCATTTCATTTTCAAGTAACAGGCGTACTTCAGCATTGAGACGGGAGACAGTGTAGATGTTTTCGTTGGTCAAAGAAGGCAAGGCTAATCCCCTAGACGAGGGTATGGAAATTAGCGGCAATATAATACATATCAAGGGTTGGAATGCAAATTAAAAATGAAAAAATGAGTGGTCAAGCGATTACCTCGGGCGTATAATCCGACCGCAATATCAAATCCAAATCGATTTATCCTGTTCATTGTGTATTAGGGCAAATTGAGACAACTTGGATTTACCTTTTATTCACTCCTCTTAATTGTGAGATATTGCAAATGCTAAGAATTGCCAAAGAAGCGCTGACATTCGATGATGTTCTTCTCGTACCAGCACACTCCACCGTTCTCCCAAACACAGCCGATCTCCATACTCAGCTGACCAAAAATATCGCACTGAACATTCCGATGATCTCAGCTTCTATGGATACAGTGACAGAGGCTCGCCTTGCGATCGCTCTTGCCCAAGAGGGTGGTATTGGTTTTATCCACAAAAATATGCCCATTGAAGAGCAGGCTGAACAAGTCCGTCTTGTCAAAATTTTTGAAGCGGGTGTAGTCACTGCGCCAGTAACAGTTCGCCCTGATGCAACCATTCAAGATGTGATTGCTTTGACAGAGAAACATGGTTTTGCCGGTTTCCCTGTGGTGAGCGATCACAATGAGCTTGTCGGTATCATCACCGGCCGTGATATTCGCTTTGTTACTGATTTAACAAAAAAAGTTGAAGCAGTCATGACACCAAAAGATCGCTTAGCCACAGTTAAAGAGGGCGCATCTCGTCAGGATGTACAAGAGCGCATGCACAAAGCGCGTGTTGAAAAAGTCTTGGTAGTGAATGATGAATTCAAACTGACGGGTATGATCACCGCGAAAGATTTCCATAAAGCAGAACGCAAACCGAATGCTTGTAAAGATGAACAAGGGCGTTTACGTGTTGGTGCGGCTGTTGGTGCCGGTGCTGGCAATGAAGAGCGCGTAAAAGCATTAGTGGAAGCGGGAGTGGATGTTCTACTGATTGACTCTTCTCATGGCCATTCAGAAGGTGTACTTAACCGTATTCGTGAAACGCGCGCCGCTTATCCTGATCTCGATATTATCGGCGGTAATGTTGCAACGGGTGCCGGTGCGAAAGCTCTAATTGACGCGGGCGTAAGCGCGGTCAAAGTCGGTATTGGCCCGGGTTCAATCTGTACAACGCGTATTGTAACGGGTGTTGGTGTTCCTCAAATTACGGCGATTTCTGATGCAGCTGAAGTGGCTGATCAATACGGTATTCCTGTGATTGCTGATGGCGGTATTCGTTTTTCTGGCGATATTTGTAAAGCGATTGCTGCTGGTGCATCTTGCGTGATGGTTGGCTCCATGTTTGCTGGTACTGAAGAAGCTCCAGGTGAAGTTATTTTGTTCCAAGGTCGTTCATATAAAGCTTACCGCGGTATGGGTTCGCTGGGTGCAATGTCTCAAGGCTCTTCTGATCGTTATTTCCAATCTGACAATGCAGCTGACAAGCTTGTACCTGAAGGGATCGAAGGTCGTATCGCTTATCGAGGCCGTCTAAAAGAGATCGTTCATCAACAAATGGGTGGTTTACGCTCAAGCATGGGCTTAACTGGCTCGGCCACTATCGAAGATCTGCGCACTAAAGCCGAGTTTGTTCGTATCTCTGGTGCAGGTATGAAAGAGTCACACGTGCATGATGTTCAAATTACCAAAGAAGCGCCAAACTACCGCTTGGGTTAATGACGAACCACGAATAGCTTGAAGCTTATGGGGAGCGCGATGCTCCCCATCCACTACATTAATGATTGAGATTGACCTTAAATGACTAAAGATATCCATGACCAACGTATTCTGATCTTAGATTTCGGCTCTCAGTACACACAACTGGTTGCCCGCCGTGTTCGCGAAATCGGTGTTTATTGTGAGCTGTGGAGCTGGGATGTTGAAGAAGCGGACATCCGTGAATTCAACCCAGATGGCATTATTCTTTCTGGTGGTCCTGAAAGTGTGACTGAAGCCAACTCTCCGCGTGCGCCACAATATGTGTTTGATTCTGGCGTACCTGTATTTGGTGTTTGTTATGGCATGCAAACCATGGCTGAACAGTTGGGCGGAAAAGTGGCCAGTTCTGAGGAACGTGAATTCGGTTATGCAGCCGTACAGCTAATGGGTGAATCGGCCCTGTTTAGCGACCTTGAGCTAACGCAAGACGTTTGGATGAGCCACGGTGATAAAGTGGTGCAAATTCCGGCTGATTTTGTCAAAACAGCGCAAACGGAAACTTGTCCTTATGCGGCAATGGCGAATGAAGAGAAAAAATATTATGGCGTGCAATTTCACCCAGAAGTCACGCACACCAAAAACGGTCTAAAAATGCTTGAGAATTTCGTTCTCAACGTTTGTGGTTGTGAGCGTCTATGGACGGCTGAGTCTATCATCGAAGATGCGGTTGCTCGTATTAAAGAGCAAGTCGGCGACGATGAGGTGATCCTTGGCCTATCGGGTGGTGTAGATTCGTCAGTTGTGGCGATGCTGGCTCACCGAGCGATTGGCGATAAATTAACCTGCGTATTCGTTGATAACGGCCTATTGCGTCTGAATGAAGCTCAGCAAGTAATGGATATGTTTGGCAACAAGTTTGGTTTAAACATCATTCATGTTAATGCAGAAGAGCGTTTCCTCAACGCACTGCAAGGTGAGTCTGATCCGGAAGCGAAACGCAAAATCATCGGCCATGTGTTTGTTGATATCTTCGATGAAGAATCAAAGAAATTGAAAAATGCGAAATGGCTTGCGCAAGGCACGATTTACCCAGATGTGATTGAATCGGCTGCCTCTAAAACAGGTAAAGCGCACGTTATTAAATCTCACCATAACGTTGGCGGTTTGCCTGATGATATGGAAATGGGATTGGTTGAACCACTGCGTGAGCTTTTCAAAGATGAAGTACGCAAGATTGGCCTAGAGCTTGGTCTGCCTTACAACATGCTTTACCGCCATCCGTTCCCTGGTCCAGGCCTTGGCGTACGCGTGTTGGGCGAAGTGAAGAAAGAGTACTGTGATTTGCTGCGCCGCGCCGATGCTATTTTCATTGAAGAGCTGCATGCCGCTGATCTGTATAACAAAGTGTCACAAGCTTTCACGGTTTTCTTACCTGTTCGTTCGGTAGGCGTTATGGGTGATGGGCGTAAATACGATTGGGTTGTATCACTACGCGCTGTGGAAACCATTGACTTTATGACAGCACATTGGGCGCACCTGCCTTATGAGTTCTTGGGTAAGGTTTCTAACCGTATCATCAATGAAGTGAATGGTATTTCTCGTGTGGTTTACGATATTTCAGGTAAGCCACCAGCAACGATTGAGTGGGAATAATCCTCCAAAAAAGCGTACTCCTTCGGTGAGTGCCCTGTTATGATTGCTGCGAAATAGTCGGGGAGCCGATGCAGATTCTGCATCGGCTGAGATCGAAATTCGAGACCCGTCGAACCTGATTCAGTTAATACTGACGTAGGGAACTATGAGCACTTTGTCACGAGCCGAATAACAACGGCTAACCTTTGTAAATTCGATTACCGAACTTTCCAAACCACGGTCAAAGTCAGTTCCTGTATGTCTTGTCATAGGAGCGACCATGGTACAATCAATACAGAAACACACACAAGAAACGACGCGATTAAACATACCTGTTGTACTCACTATCGCAGGGTCTGATAGCGGTGGAGGGGCAGGCATTCAAGCCGACATCAAAGCGATATCGGCAACCGGCAGTTTCGCGTGTTCCGTTATTACCGCCATTACCTCACAAAATACTCAAGGCGTTTCTGCCATTTTCCCCATTCCACTTGATCACATCGAAAGCCAGTTAGATGCTGTCTTTAGCGACTTGAAGATCGTGGCCGTTAAAATTGGCATGCTAGCCGATGCCGGTATCATCAAGATCGTTGCCAAAAAAATGCAGCAATACCAACCCAAGAGCCTTGTGATAGACCCCGTAATGGTGGCGACCAGTGGTGATTTATTACTTGAGCAATCGGCAATCAGCACATTAAAAGAAACGTTGATCCCTTTGGCTGACATCATTACCCCCAATTTATTTGAGGGAGCAGTACTTACTGGCAAGCCGGTTCCTCAATCTGAAGCAGAAATGAACGACATGGTGGCTGATTTACGAGCGTTGGGTGCAAAGGCGGTGTTGCTAAAAGGTGGGCATTTAGAACACGCTGAAAACAGCAATGATCTTTTGATCATGAAATATTCGTCAGAATTACTCAGTGCGAAGCGTTTTCCAACCCCAAATACCCATGGGACGGGTTGCACTCTCTCTTCTGCGATCGCTTCTTATCTTGCTCAAGGAAATAACCTGCACAAATCTGTGTATTTGGCTAAGCAGTACATATCGCAAGCCATTGGCTATGCCGATGAGCTGGATGTTGGCCAAGGTCGCGGCCCAGTTCATCACTTTTTTACTGGCCACGCTCATGTGCGCTAAGCCATGGCCGGTGCGATGATGCTTGAGAAATTTGAGGCATTGGTTGTTCACTTAACCTGATGAAAAATAGATTGAACTCTAAAAGCCTCAAGCTTTTTTGAGGCTTTTTCATATTTATCGACTTGCCTTCAAAGGGCGATGTCGCCGTACGATAATTGGTTTACATCATGATGAAACCACTCGCATTTTGACATTTAATTAATAAGTTTCACTGTCAACAATGGCTCGGCTATCCATACTATTTTCACCGTACCCACTAAGCAAAAAATAAGGGATTGATATGTTGAAAACAAAGCATTTAGCCGTGCTGATTAGCAGTGTCTTAGCCGCAAACAGTTACGCGTTAAATATCTTACCTGACCCTGAAAATTCCGCGGGTTATATTGTCTCTAAAGTAGAGCTACAAGCGGCAGAAAAAGCCAAAACAGCGGATCCTATGTATGCCATCTGGTCGAAAGCACTAGAAACGCGTTCGAATGCAATTGTTGAAGCAATAGTACCGGGTTTAAGTTCTAACCCTGAAAACGTTAAGCGTGTTGAACGAGTCTTTCCACAGTACGAGTGGGATTTCTTAACTCAAATGGCGGCTCCCGAATACACCTACACACGCTTCTTACGGGCAATTGGCAAATTCCCCGCGTTTTGTGGCGAATATACGGATGGCCGAGATTCTGACGCAATTTGTAAAAAATCCATTGTGACGGCTTTTGCCCATTTCTCACAAGAAACGGGTGGTCACATTGCGAAAGATAACGTATCTGATAACCCGAATAGGCTTGAAGAATGGCAGCAAGCATTGGTTCATGTGCGTGAAATGGGCTGGTCTGAAGGACAAAGTGGCTACACAACCGGTTGTGGTCAAAATGATTGGCAAAATGCTCGTTGGCCGTGCGCCGCTGGGCAAGGTTATTTTGGTCGAGGCGCGAAGCAGCTCTCTTACCATTTCAACTATGGCGCTTTTTCTGAAGTGATGTTTGATGGTGATGCCAAAGTACTGCTCAATAATCCCGGATTAGTAGCGGATTCTTGGTTGAATTTAGCCTCAGCGATTTGGTTCTTCTTAACTCCTCAAGCACCGAAACCGGCAATGTTGCACGTAATTGACCGTACATGGGCACCTTCGCAACGTGAAAGCAATGCTGGTATTGGCTATGGTTTTGGCACCACAATTAACGTTATCAATGGCGGCATTGAGTGCGGTGAACAGAACAAAGATAAAGGTCAACCGGTTAATCGCATTCGCTACTGGGAAGGGCTAGCGGATCATTATCAAATACCGATTGAGTCAGATGAAAAGAATACCTGTTGGCAGCAAACGCCTTACGGTAGCTTAAATTTGAACGGTGCGACTGACGTGCTGTATACCAACTGGGATGGTAATTGGAAATATTACTCTGATCGCCCAGGTGGCTACTCGTTTGAATGTGAACTGGTTGGTTTCCAAACCGCGTATTCAGCCCTTGTTGCTGGTGATTACGAAAAATGTGTGACTAACTTTTATGGTTCACATTCTAGCTGGCCCCAAGTGCGTGTTGTGGATGCGATTGATCCCGGTACGCCACCAGAGCCGCCAGTCGATGGCATCGTCGGCTGGGAAGCGACAAAGGTATATAACACGGGTGATAAGGTGAGCTATAAAGGCGCTACTTATGAAGCTAAGTGGTGGTCACAAGGTAATGAACCCACTCAAGGTGATCCTTGGAAGCTTATTACAGGTGGCTCAACAGCGCCCACAACACCCGACCCTGTTGAGCCACCGCCAGTCGTCACCGAGCCTGAACCGCCCGTCACGCCAGAGCCTACGCTACCAAGCAGTGATTTTTCAAACTGGGTTGCAGGGGTTACTGTTGCAAAAAATGGCGATAAAATTACGCATAATGGAAAGTGTTTTATGGCTAAAAACAACCCCGGAGTATGGGAATCACCCACGCAAAGTAACTGGTTTTGGGATGAAATAAACTGTCAATAGAGAGTAACATTTAGCAAAAGGAGAGCAGCACGATCGAATTCGGTTGTCCTGCTCTCTTTTTGAACAATCAAGTGGCTAAATTTACAATCTTAGTTTCCGTTAATGTTATTTCTATTTTGTGTGCTACTCCACTAAAATCCGCGCGTAATTTTTATCAATATTTTTTAAGGTACTCGCGAATGTCTACTAAATTGGCCAATCCAGCGCCGCTAGGCCTAATGGGTTTTGGCATGACGACTATCCTGCTTAATATCCATAACGCAGGCTTTTTCCCTATCGACTCTATGATTTTGGCGATGGGTATTTTCTACGGTGGTTTAAGTCAAGTTATCGTGGGTATCATGTGTTTCAAACGTGGTGACACTTTTGGTACAACAGCGTTTACCTCTTACGGTCTATTTTGGCTCACATTGGTTGGCCTGATTGTCATGCCATACATGGGACTACCAGCAAGCCCTGCTCACTTTATGGGTTGGTACTTAGCGTTGTGGGGCATTTTCACTGGTTTCATGTTTATCGGTTCATTGTGCTACCCACGTGCTAAACAAGTGGTATTCGGCTCACTGACCATTCTATTTGCTTTACTAGCTGCGCGTGATTTCACTGGTAGCGAGCTTATCGGCACGATTGCTGGCTTTGAAGGCATCTTCTGTGGCGCAAGTGCGATTTATTTTGCAATGGCTCAAGTTCTGAATAATGAATATGGCCGTGTTATTTTACCGATTGGTGAAAAGAAAGCGCAAAACGCTGTTGTCGAAAAGTTGACGACACAAGAAATCGCAGCCTAATACGGGTTGATGAAAAAGAAAAAGGGTTAGCGTTTGCTAACCCTTTTTACGTTTACCTTGAATGCTTTTTGCTGATGAGCTTAGCTAATCCGTTAGGATGATGGTTGTTCAACACCCTCGGAGCTTTCTTCTACGGTTGGTTCTTGTCCCGTTTTGCGTTTATATTTTCCTTCCCAATATGTCGCATTCTTAATGCCGAGTTTTACTGGGTTGAAAAGATACTCATCGACACCTTGTTTTTGTTGCTCTTCATAATCTTTGAGTGCTGCAATAGCTGGTTTAGCCATAAAGAAGATGATCAAAATCCCGACTATGTTTAGCCACGCCATCAAACCCACGCCCACATCACCCATTGCCCAAGCAAGGTTCGCGGTTCTCACTGTGCCGTAGAATACCGTTGCGATGATCACTACTTTAAGAAGGAACATCAGGCCATCGACTTTAAAGGTGCGGCGAATGTAAGCAATATTCGTTTCAGCAATATAGTAGTATGCCAAAATCGTGGTAAAGGCGAAGAAGAACAGAGCAAACGCAACAAAAGGTTTACCCACGCCCGGTAGTGCGCTCTCAATCGCCATTTGGGTAAATACTGGGCCATTGGCACTGATATCCGCCGCGATGTTCTGTACTAAAAATGCACCTTCTGCGCCGCCGTGTACGTTATAAGCACCAGTGATCAGAATCATGAACGCGGTTGCGGAACAGACCAGCAAAGTATCAATGTAGATAGAAAATGCTTGCACTAAACCTTGCTGGGCTGGGTGATCAACACTCGCGGCAGCCGCAGCGTGCGGTCCAGTACCTTGGCCTGCTTCGTTTGAGTAAACACCTCGTTTTACCCCCCAACCAATCGCAGCACCAATACCTGCCATTGGTGTGAACGCATCACCAATGATCATGGCAAAAATACGTGGTACTTCACTGATGTTAAGCAGGATGATAACAAACGCAGTAATCACATAGGCCAAAGCCATAAATGGCACCACGACCTGTGTGAAGTTAGCGATACGCTTAACACCACCAAAGATGATGAACGCTAAAATGATCGACACTACGGTACCGGTAAAAATTTTAGCAAAAGTGAAGCTACCGATAGCGGTTTCAATGGTTGGGCCAGCACCAAAAGCGGCCTCTACAGCATTACCAATGCTGTTGGATTGCACGCCAGGTAAAAGCACACCACAAGCAAAGATGGTGGAAATGGCGAAGATCCATGCATACCATTTTTGTCCCATCGCTTTTTCGATGTAATAAGCGGGACCACCACGGAATTCACCTTCATCTTCTTCTTTATAAATCTGTGCCAGAGTTGACTCAGCATAAGCAGTCGCGGCACCAAAAAAGGCCACTACCCACATCCAGAAAATAGCACCAGGGCCACCAAAGCCAATTGCCGCGGCTACGCCTGCAATATTACCGGTACCGACGCGTCCCGAAAGTGAAACGGCCAAAGCTTGGAAAGAGGATATCCCTTTGGTTGAGCTTTTTCCGGAAAGAAGAAGTCGCCACATTTCAAAAAAGTGACGGACCTGAACGAATCGGGTCACAATTGAGTAGAATAAACCCGCACCAAGGCATAAATAAATTAGCGCCGGGCTCCAGATTATTCCATTCAGAAAATCAACAAATGACTGCATATGCATTTCCCTGTTTTAGTAGTTTTGGTGAGTGTTGTGTTTGCTTTGTGGGCAACATATTAATCTTTTTGTAACTTAGATGTTAATTTATTTATCTGTGAATAATCGTTAGCGTGATGAGGAACACAAAATGCTAATTAAATGTTAAATAATAGGTGGGTTAATTAGGATTGGCTAAAATTTCAGCGCATATGGGTTGGTCACCCGAAAGGTTGGAAATTAAATCCTCTCGGATGAATCATTATGCATAATAACTTTCCACTAAGGTTTAGCTAATAATAAGCATTTTCTATTGTGGCTAGTTGATGAGGTAGCGAGAGAGATTCAACTCATGAATTGGCAAAGCACAAGTTTGCTCACTGACAATGTCGGCAAGAAGCTGTCCAGATCCGCAAGCCATCGTCCACCCTAAGGTTCCATGTCCGGTATTGGTGTAGAGGTTTTCAAATGGAGTGGAGCCTATAATCGGAGTCCCGTCAGGCGTCATTGGTCTAAAGCCTGTCCAGAATTCAGCTTGTGCTAAATCACCGCCTTGAGGAAAGAGATCGGTCACGACTTTTGCAATGGTTGCTTTGCGCGCATCAGGCAAGGCAGGATCAAACCCGGCTAACTCTGCCGTGCCCGCGACACGAATTCGATCCTCAAAACGAGTGATGGCCACTTTATATGTTTCGTCCATTACCGTTGAACGTGGGGAAAGTTCGGCGTCGACAATCGGCAGCGTTAGTGAGTACCCTTTCACTGGATAAACAGGAATGGAGATACCCAATGTCGCCAGTAAAGCGGTAGAGTAACTGCCGAGTGCGACGACATATTTGTCTGCTTTCAGTTCACCTTTATCGGTTTGGACAGCGGTGATCTTTTTGCCTTCAGTGGTTAATGTTTTTATTTGTGTATCAAACAGAAATTGCACCCCACGGCTTTTCGCGAGCTCTGTTAATTGTTGGCAAAACAGATAGCAGTCTCCGGTTTCATCGTCGGGTAGGTACAAACCACCTCGCAATTTATCGCGTACAAGAGCAAGCCCCGGCTCTTGCTTAATGCACCCATCGACATCAAGAAGCTGATAACGAATGCCACTTTGCTCGAGTAGTTTGATGTCCTTTTGTACCGCTTGTAGCTGTTTTTCGCTGCGAAACACTTGCAACGTTCCAAGCCGACGGCCTTGATATTGCAGGTTATGTTGCTGATTCAGGTCAGCCAAACAAACGCGGCTGTAATTGGCAATCGCCAGCATTCGGGCTTTATTGATGTTGTAACGATCCTGTTGGCAGTTCAATAACATTTTACCCATCCACGCCAACAGATGTGGGTCGATAGACGGTTTTATTTTCAACGGTGCATGCTCTTCAAACAGCCACTTTAATGCTTTTTGTGGGATGCCGGGTGCAGCCCAAGGGGAAGAGTAGCCGTAAGATATTTGCCCTGCGTTAGCAAAACTGGTCTCTTTTGCACCTTGTGATTGGCGATCCACCACCGTTACTCGGTGGCCCGCTTGTGATAAATACCATGCGCTGGTTAGCCCGATGACGCCGCTACCTAAGACGATCACGTCCATGTTGTCTCCTTAAATCACCCTAGTGTGTTCTCTGAGCACATTCAGAGTCGGTGTAAATGTTCACATAATGGCAACATCAAACATCAAATTGAGTGGAAACACAATCACTAGCCCCTACACTTATTTTTATGTGGTGATGACAAAAGGGGCGGTAAATGAAGTCAGAGACAGGTCGATGCTGCTATCAAAACCCTGATGGTTGGTGTTGTGATCAACCTAGTGGTGAGTCTGGCCTTTGTTATTGGCATGACCCCAAAATAGATAAAAGTAATGACGACATCAAATCTCAGGTTGAACAATGGGCGGCCTCAGGTAAACCTTTAGATGGATTTCAGTTGGCTAAAGCAAATTTAGTCGATCTCAACCTCGTCAATCGGGGCCGTAAAACTGGCTATCAATGTCGGAACGCCGATTTTTATCGAGCAGATCTGACCAATGCTCACTTTTTTGGTTTGGATTTACGAGGTTCTTCTTTGATGAAGAGCAAGTTGGTGTGTGCTAACCTCCATTGCGCCAAATTGCAAAAAGTCAATTTGCTGGGGGCTGATCTTTCTCGCGCTAGGTTGGAAAATATTGAATGGGGAGAGGAGTTGAAGCAAGAGCAAGAAGCTAAAGTGGCCTTAAAAAAAGGAGAGTACAAGCAGGCTTGTGCACTATGGCAAGAAGCTGAGGAAGTGAGCAGGGGAGTTCGTAAGCAGTGTGAAAAGCAAGGCTTGTTCGAAATGGCCGGAACGTTTTTTAAAAAAGAGATGCGTTTCAGACGTTACCAAATGCCCAAGTTTAGTCTTCAGAGAATGTTGTCGAAAACCGTTGATTTGTTTTGCGGTTATGGGGAAGAGCCGTTAAGAGTGGTGTTATTTTCGCTTTTTGTCATTCTGGCCAGTGCAACGGCTTACTTTTTCTTAGGTACCACCTCTGCAAACCCGATCTATGATGATGTAACAGGGTGGACATTTTACTTATTAGAGTTTTTCAACGCGATCTATTTTAGTGTCGTCACCTTTACCACTTTAGGTTATGGCGATATCTCTCCAGTAGGTATTGCGCGATTTATTGCTGCATTGGAAGCCTTCTTAGGCAGTTTTACCATGGCACTATTTGTTGTGGTGTTCGTTAAAAAAATGACGCGTTAGAACTCACTCGAAGTGAACTCTCAGCGCTGAGTATGTTTGTGCTTCAAAACCGCATAAATCATTAAAGCAAAGGCAATCGCAGCGGCCACCCAAATCCAGTAACGGTGCGCGGAATAAAAAGCACTGATTTGGTGAAGATGTACAAACGCAAAATGGGTGAGTAAACCAAAGACCGCGACCCAAACCGTGGTGGCAAGCAGGTTACCCAGTAAAAATACTCTGATGGGCATTTTCGCCACTCCGCAGGCTAATGGCATGAATTGTTTCATCCCCTCAACAAAGCGACTGATGATTAAGCAAATCGGGCCGTATTTTTGAATAGCGCTTTGCAGTTTTTGAAATTTAGCCCCTGAAATATAGCCTTTTTTATCCAACCAACCCTCAAAATAATAACCGAGCAGATAGCCGCAACTATTACCAATAAAGCAGCTTAGCCACGATACAATCATAACAAGAGAGAAATTCATTACGCCATTGGATGACAAAATGGACGCGGCAATCATGAGCGATTGGCCGGGCATCGGAATGCCAATCCCTTCGAAAAAGATGCTGATGATCAGTGCTAGGTAGCCGTACTGTTCCAATAACGGCTGCATTGAGAGGAGCAGTTGATTGATAGGTTGCAAAGCGGGTATCCACCATCGAAAGTTTGAGGTTATTTAATACGCTGGTTCTTCGTTTGAATCAACGCCATCGTGTGATAATGCCCATTTCTTGGCTCTTAAAATAGAATACGTTGTGGTTAGTACCTTCAAATTAGCTGAAAATCATCAGCAAATTTGTTGTGGTTTCTATGCTCTTTTGGCGTAGTACACTGCTTAAAAATCAAGAGGAGTTATTTTATGTTTCATGCCCATGTTTATTTTGATCTCGCAGAGCAAGCAAAAGCACAGCGCGTACAACAAAAAATTGCCCAACAACGACATGATGTACAAGCCATGTTTGGCTTAGTACCAAGGCTTGTTGGCCCGCACTTAAAGCCGATGTTTGAAGTACACCTTGCTGACAATAGCCACGGATTTATTGAGTGGCTAGATGAACATCGGGAAGGTCTTAGCGTGTTGATCCATCCGGTTTCTGGAGACGATAGGTATGACCATTCTCAGGGGCAAGTTCTGTGGTTAGGAGAGACTTTAGGGGTGAACTTAGCCGTATTGCGTTAGAGGATGCCTATCAAATTAATAGCCACAGTGAATTAGTGTTTAATGCTCATCTTGTCTAGTCTGTACAGAACGCAGCAGAAACAATAATCGTGGCAAGGTTTTGAAGAAAAAGGTTTTTCGAACAAGTCGTGACCGCAGGCTCATCACCTCTCGTTGTTATTGTATATACATGATGTTGTTATAAGTTTTGTTGCATTTGAATTTAATACAGTGAATGTTCAGCCAATATCGACCGTGCTGAGTGTTTTTAGAATAAATCAAGCACACTTAAATAGCCGCAGTAATGCGAAGCAAGGAGAACGCAATGGAGAATAAAGGTATGAATTCGGGCGGTAAATGCCCTGTCATGCACGGCGGAGTAACTTCTGCTGAACTATCCAATATGGATTGGTGGCCAAAAGCACTGAATCTTGACATTCTTCACCAGCACGACGTGAAAACCAACCCAATGGGTGCGGATTTTAATTACCGCGATGCGCTAAAAACATTGGATGTTGATGCCTTGAAAAAAGATCTCAAAGCACTAATGACCGATAGCCAAGAGTGGTGGCCTGCCGACTGGGGGCATTACGGCGGTTTGATGATCCGCATGGCATGGCACTCCGCGGGTACTTACCGAATTGCAGATGGTCGAGGTGGTGCGGGCTCTGGCAACCAGCGTTTTGCTCCGCTTAACTCGTGGCCTGATAACGCCAATTTAGATAAAGCTCGTCGCTTATTGTGGCCAATCAAACAAAAATACGGCAACAAAATCAGTTGGGCGGATTTGATGATCTTGGCGGGTAATATGGCTTATGAATCCATGGGGCTTAAAACCTTTGGTTTCGCTTTTGGTCGTGAAGATATTTGGCACCCAGAAAAAGACACTTATTGGGGCTCAGAAAAAGAGTGGCTAGCGCCAAGTGGCGGAGAAAATAGCCGCTATTCCGGTGTGCGTGATCTAGAAAACCCGCTTGCTGCCGTGATGATGGGCCTGATTTATGTAAACCCTGAAGGCGTTGACGGTAATCCAGACCCGCTTAAAACCGCACATGACATGCGCGTCACTTTTGAGCGCATGGCAATGAATGATGAAGAAACCGTGGCGCTGACAGCGGGTGGGCATACGGTGGGTAAAGCGCATGGTAATGGTAGCGCTGCGAACTTAGGGCCAGATCCTGAAGGGGCGGACTTGCACGAACAAGGCTTGGGTTGGAATAACCACACCAGCCGCGGCATTGGCCGTAATACGGTCACCAGTGGTATTGAAGGTGCATGGACTACGCACCCAACCCAGTGGGATAACGGCTTCTTCCACCTGTTATTTACCTACGAATGGCAACTAACGAAGAGCCCTGCTGGCGCGTGGCAGTGGGAGCCAATCAACATCAAAGAGGAAGATAAACCGGTTGATGTGGAAGACTCAAGCATTCGTTATAACCCGATGATGACCGATGCCGATATGGCGCTGAAGATGGATCCTGAATATCGCAAGATCTCAGAGCGCTTCTACAAAGACCCAGCGTATTTCTCTGAAGTGTTTGCTCGTGCTTGGTTTAAGCTCACTCACCGTGATATGGGGCCTAAAGCGCGTTACTTTGGCCCTGATGTTCCGGCAGAAGATCTCATTTGGCAAGATCCCATCCCCGCAGGTCGTAAAGATTATGATGTGGATGCAGTAAAAGCGAAAATAGCGGCCAGCGGCTTAAGCATCAGTGAGATGGTCAGTACCGCATGGGATAGTGCTCGTACTTTCCGTGGTTCCGATAAACGTGGTGGCGCTAACGGTGCACGCATTCGCTTGGCTCCTCAAAAAGATTGGCAAGGTAATGAGCCAGAAAGACTCAGCAAAGTGTTGGCTGTTCTGGAGAAAATTGCTGCTGATGCGGGTATTAGCATCGCCGATACCATTGTTTTGGCGGGTAACGTCGGTGTTGAACAAGCGGCCAAAGCGGCAGGCGTTAATATTACTGTGCCTTTTACTACCGGACGTGGTGATGCAACGCTTGAACAAACGGATGTAGAATCGTTTGATGTGCTTGAGCCACTGGCGGATGGTTTCCGTAACTGGCAAAAGAAACATTACGTGGTTAACCCAGAAGAGATGCTGTTAGATAAAGCGCAACTATTGCGCCTGACTGCTCCAGAAATGACCGTATTGATTGGTGGATTGCGAGTGCTCGGTACAAACTATGGCGGCAGTCAACATGGTGTATTGACAGACCGTGTTGGGGCGTTGACTAACGATTTCTTCGTTAACCTCACCGACATGAATTACACTTGGAAGCCAACAGGCCGTAACTCTTACGATATGGTTGAGCGTAAGAGCGGTAAAACAAAATGGACAGCGACTCGTGTTGATTTGGTGTTTGGCTCAAACTCCATTTTGCGCTCATACGCTGAAATTTACGCGCAGGACGATAACAAAGAGAAGTTCGTCAAAGACTTTGTCGCTGCTTGGACCAAAGTCATGAACGCCGATCGCTTCGACGTGTTGTAAACCCTCTTCACTCAGTAATCTTGATATTAAGGCCCTCTTAGCGAGGGCCTTGTTGTGCCTCGGTTTTCTCTCTAAACGGCTTGTTTATAAAAGAGACTAGTCCCCAAAAAACGAGTGTTTCTAAAAACAGACGGAACCTAAAAACAGATGGTATCTAAAAAATAGAGGGCATCTAGGAAGCATCACACAGCGATATATTTTATTGTAATTCCAAGTGCGCCAGTGTTTTGAAGTGCTTAAAGGTTTCGCATTGCGACAGACTTTTACCTAATTTTTTATTAATCAGCACTTGGAAAAGATCATACAGCCCCATCGCCTCTTCATAGTCACATTTACTTAAGGCGAGGAAAAAGATCAGATAGGCTTTTTCACCATTACCCCATTCAATTCCACGCGGTGCAGCGACGGTGTAAACCATCGAACGTTTAGCAAAGAGTTCAATCGAGTGTGGTAGAGCAATGTATTCGCCCATCATGGTTGAAACCAAACTCTCTCGCTCTTGCAGTGAAGCTCGGTATCCTTCCTCTACCAACTCCGTTGATTCAAGATGCGAGCAAACCTGCTCAAAGAGGAGTGATTGCTCAATGACGTCATCAAGGTAGAGAAATTGAGCCTTGGAAAAATACTTATCCAAAAGATAAGAGTGCGTGCGATCAACCAACACTTGTTTGCCCAGTTCTTCCAATTGATGTTGGGTAGGGAAGGGGTCAACCACAAAGCTCGGAATCTCTCTATTGGCTAAGGGCATGGTGGTAATAATGAGGTCCGCTTGCGTGGCATCAGCGGTGATCAACTGTTCAGGGGAATAAACCGTTTTCATATCCAATTGCGGATACTGGCGGCGGATGATCGCTTCTAGCCCAAGTGTTGCGGCATTGCCTGCGTCGCAATACAGGAGCGCTTTGGGGGTACGGTGACCTAAATGGTAATTACGTTCAAGCCCCACACCAATGTGAATTACAAGATAGCCTATTTCGTGCTGTGTCATGCAGTAACCCGTCTCTCTGATCCAGTCTGCGATGGCCGATAAGGTAATACTGTAAGCGAGTGGGTAGTGCTGTTTGATATGCTCGGCCAATGGGTTAATTGTGGCGACATGATGTTTGACACGAATGATCATATGGCAGACGTGGTTGTGAAGATCGCGGCGTAATAGCGCATCGTCACGCACATCGTAAGGGTAATTTTGATAGATATAATCAAAGATGTGAGTGACTAGAGCATCGGCTTCATGCTGTACACCCTGGCTAAGGAGTGCTTGATTCGTCGCAATTCTCGCTTGAATGTGAATCGCCAAGGCCGCAATTTCATGGTTATTGGCGGGTAACAGCATCGGTAGCGCAGAAAATAACGCTTTGGCAATTGGTAGCGTCGTTTCATGAACATCGTTTTTAGAAAATTCGGTAAGCTCTTTGCCACACGCGAGCCTGTGCAGTGTGACGGCAGCATAAAGGGTTAACCAACGCAGCCCAATATCATTGATATAGAGTGTATGGTTGGTCAACACTTCACGAAAGCGCGCTGCAAAAATTTGCTGAGATTTTTCAGGGAAAATCGTACTAATAAAGCCCAGAGCTTGTTTTGTCTCTTTTTGTTCGATGTAGATAAGTTGGGTTAAACGGGAGCGAATCGCCATTTCTGGGCCTTGGATCAGCATGCCCAAACGAGGTTTACTTTCAATCGATAAACCAAACGTGGCCAGTTGGCTGCGTACATCAACCATATCATTTTGAATAACAGTGCGGCTTAGATTCCATGTCTCGGCCAATTCGTCAATTTTTACGCCTTGTTCTGCCGTTAATAGCAGTACTTGAATCTGGATGATGCGCTCTTTACTGGTCCTTGGAATCGTTTCTGCATTTTGCACCCTCGACAAAAAATGCTCGAAAGTTGATGGGTTGTAGATATTGAGTTGGTAACCGGAACCGCGCTGGTGGAGAAGATGCGCGCCATGATTGACCATCACATTATTGAGCAGCGCGACATCGGTGCGTATGGTGCGTGTCGAAACATTAAGCCGTTGCGCAAGTTCGTCCTGAGTCAAAGGCGAGGCGGATACAGCATCCAACAAATGAATTAGGCGAGGGTGCGGTAGCTTGTACATCATCGATTCCTATTCCAGCATGAACAGCGCTATCTAAAAGGTAAAATGCACTAAAGGCAATAGATAGCCAACGCTTTGTTATGCCGGAGCACATGCTCCGGCGTCGGTGTTATGAATGTGCCAGTTGTTTTTGAGTCATGGCCAGCAGGGTTTTCACATCCTCGGGGCGAGTCTGTCCGGTCTGTTCATCGATGATTGAGCTATAAATGTGTGGAATGACTTTTTCGACTCCAGCATCGAGAGCGATGCGTAAAATCTCTTCAAAGTTGTTTAGATCAATACCACCCGTTGGCTCTAACCAAAAGTGGTGACGAGCACAGGCGTTGGCAACTTCTTGGTACTCAGCTTTGCATTTTAGCCCCTGCATTGGGAAGAATTTGACTGAGCTGCAGCCCATATCTTGCAACATGGCAATCGCTGTATCAACGGGAACAACCGCTTCTTCCATGCCGGAACTTTTCGGGCCAGTTGAGATTTTAACCAAGCCAACAGTGCCTGATGGTGAAATCAAACCATTCACGATAGTATGATGTTGACCTAGCGCTTGACGCGTAGCCCCGACACCAGTAAAGACTTGATTGACATGCTGAGGCTGCAGTATTCCGGCTAAAGCCGTCACCATATCCGATTGTTTCGGATCCCCTGCGCCAAGGCCAATCGATAAAGCATTCTCGATTTTTTCAGCGCACGCTTTCATATCAGTCGCAGCACTTGCGGTATCTGGGTAATCTTTCGAGAGCATACCGACCAACACATGGCCTTCTGCGGCTTGGTAGACTTCAATCGCATTATGATGAGAGCCCGCCAGCACATTGAGACATACACGGTCAGCGTAAAAATTAGGGCTTAAAGACATTCTAATGACTCCTGATTCAGTTGGTTCATGGCGCTAAGAATAAGTTCAAGTTGATGAGATGAAACACTGCGGACATCAAATTCCACTGAACCTTCATTGGATTTGTAAGCGCGGCAGTAAATCGCTGGGTTACCATTTTGGAGGCGTGTGACGGCTTCATTAGCGCTGATACCAAATTGTTTGGCATCAAAACTCACTTCTGCACGTGCGATATCTCGGCCTGCACTGTCCCAAACCACGCGCGCGCTTATCCCTTCAATACGGTTTAACCCCTCGATAAATGGCGTCATTTTATCCACCATTTGTTGGCCGGTTTCTTGTTGGCGGCTTAAGTACAACTCAATGGCATGCGTTAGGCCTAAAATGCCTTCTTTACCGACTTTCATGGCACGGCCAATCCCTGCAGATTGCTGCTTAACCCATTCCACATATTGATGTTTCCCAATCACTAAACCGCTGGTTGGGCCTTCAATCGCTTTCGCACCACTGTAGATCACCAGATCAGCCCCTTGCTGATAATAGAGTTGTAGATCCTCTTCTGCTGCTGCATCAACAATCAGCGGAAGCTGGTGGTCTTGAGCCACTTTGGCCGCTTGTGGCACGGTTAACATGCTTTTTTGCACACAATGGTGCGATTTAATGTAGAGAATGGCGGCGGTATTGGGGGTGATTGCCGCGGCTAATTGTTCTGCGCTGCATTCATTAGCCCAACCGGCCTCAATCAGGTTACCGCCGCCAAGATTTACCATGCTGCCAACCGGGGCACCATAATTGACGTTATGCCCTTTGGGGATCACAATATCCGTTGCGATCGGGTGCGTTTTTGCATGCAGATGCTCAAGCAGATAAGGGTTACCACGCACAATGACTGCCGCGACACTCTGTGCAATTCCCGCTGAAGCGCATGAGACGACGACTGCATTTTCAACTTGCAGCAAACGAGCAATATATTGGCCAGTTTTGTTCACCAAATCGCTCATTTCAAAGTAGTTGTTCATCCCAAAACAGACAGTCTGTTCCACTTCGGGTTGCGGAGTAGAAACACCAAGAGCTGTCATACGGCCAGATGCGTTGATCACTTGTTTCAAGTGATATTTTTCAAGAATGGAAGACATAATGCTGTTGTCCTTGTTCAGTCAATACAAGCTTGCCGTCAATAATGGCAGCAAGAGGCGTAAATCTCTGTTGTCCAGTTCGATGCTGGTGATGAGTATCGGTGTAGTTAACCGACGCTTTATTGATGGTGTAGAGCGTTAAATCGGCATCATAGCCTGCAATTAAGTGCCCCTTTTTCGCTAGGCGAAGTGCTTGCGCTGCTTGACTCGTCACGCGCTCAATGATCTGCTCATGGGATAATCCGAGCGTAAAAAACATCGACATCAGGTGGGCAAGACCGTAAACCGGGCCATTGAGCCGGTTCTTACAGTAAATGTCAGAACTGATCGTATCGGGCAAAATCCCTTGTGCGATGGCCTGCTCAGCCACCTCAAAACTGAAACTGGCACTGCCGTGGCCGATATCAAGTTTCATGCCTCGAGCTCTGGCCTGCTGAACGCTGCTTTTTATTTCCCCATGACAATCAAGAATGCGGTTAGGCTTGCCATTAAAGCAGTGAGTGAGAATATCGCCTTTGCCCAGCAGAGCGACAATCTCATCCAAATCTGGCGGCGCATTACCGACGTGCACCATCAATGGAACGCAGCCGCATTGCTGTTGTAATGCTTTGGCTGCATGAAGTGGCATTAAGCCATTGTGGCCGACAACACTACCGCTCATGCGTGCTTTTAAGCCGACAATAAATTCGGGATGACGAAGCAGTGCTTGCTTTGCGCTATCCAGATCAATGTCATTAGCATCGGCCAGTTCATTTTGGCGCAACAAGCCAATTTTCGAGATGTTAAGTAGTGCGTGCACATGGGTTGTGCATTGCGCTGCAAGCTGCGCAAAATCATCCACATCGTTTGCGCCTGTGCTGCCCGCATCAATGACAGTCGTCACGCCACCGGACACCCCAACGTTATCGGGGTGGTCGTTATAAATAGGCGAGTTCGGATAGCAGTGAGTGTGGCCGTCAATCCAACCGGCACTGACAAAAACGTCATGATCTAAATCGACGGTCTGTTTTGCCAATGAACCAGCAAGATCGCCCACCGCCGCTATTTTGTTGCCCTGAAGGGCGATATCGATACTACACCCACCCGCTTGTTGGGCATTTTTGATCAGGATGTCATACATAATTTGCATCTCACGCTCTTCGCTCATCGGCGCGAAGAGCGATTCTCAGTAGAATTTAAACCCCAGCTTGTTTTACAGTGCGATAGGAAAAAGAGCTCCTAACGCCATCGCTCCGAGAATTGCACCACCCGTAATCGGTTTACCCCACACATAGAAAATCAATGCGCCACCTAGAGAGCCGATCCCAATCGGGATAGAAGCGGCCATCGCAGATAAAATGATCAATGGTCCAAGAAAACGGCCGGAGCTATTGCCTGCTCCCATCATCACATCAGCCCCGTAGGTTGAATCGCTTTGGTTAATGGTGAATTTACGTGCCAGCACAATTAAGCCACCAATCGCCAAACCAGCGAGCATGCCTGTGATTAACGAAGCGGTGAAATTTTCAAGAGGATAAACAATGCCAGCACCCAGTAGTAAAGCTGGAATCCCTAAACCCACACCGGTTTGCACTGCGCCACCGATATCCAAAATGCCCACGAGCGAACCTTCAATGATGCGTGCAAACAGAAAGCTTGCACCAAAAGCGGCCACCGCACCGTACGCGCCTGTATCCATCCCTGCTCGCAGCATGGAAACAAACGCCACTTCGTTAAAAGCACCGACACCGTATAAGTAGTACATGTGCGTTCCGGCAAAAACCCCGGCTGAAAGCAAGCCCACGAAAATCGGGAAAGACCAGTCGGCATACCAAAAGTTGTGTTTCATTTTTTCGTCCATGGTCAACTCCTTATTTGCCACTGATCATGAGATGGATATTTTCAAGCCACAAAGGAACTTGCATATGGAAAGCTTCGATAAATTTCATGTCGAACCCGCGGAAGAAAGCACTTAACGCAAACAGTGCAATAATCGCCGCCATCATGATCTGGGTTACTTTGTTCCAACCACTCTCTTCAACACCTTTACCAATCAAAATACCCAGCACCAAACCAGGAACGGCGTTGCCCATAATCATCTGAGCTAAACCACCAAAGATAGTGGCCCAAAAGCCCGATTTTTTACCCGCTTCAATTGCCGCTAGCCAGAAAATAACCGGCATGACGGTATTCACCAGTAAGTTTGCCGCAGGTACTAATACCTTTACCGCCGTGACTTGCAGCGCCGCAGGAACGGCCGCCGCCGTTGAGTTAAGAAACGCAACCACAATCGCACCGATAATGGCGCAAGCAATGCCCATTCGTTTTGGATCATGCAAGGTAGTGGCAAGGTCGCGGTTTTTTATCATCAGCGCCGCCGCGCCCCAGTTCGGGATGATGCGGTGGTCAACATCTTGAGTGAATGCCCCTGCCGCAACCGTTGAGGCCCAAGCATTAAAGAAGAATCCAAGCCCAAAAGAGAAGTGAGAGGCCGGGTCGCCTTCACACGAGTTCAACTCTCCCAGAGTACGAAATGCACCCATACCTTGGATAGTTGGAGCATGGAACATCCTTGCCGCGCCTACTCCAACGCCGATACCGACTAAGCCACCAATGATGATGGACTTAAAGAGAATGATAAGAAACATGTCAGGGATCCTTATAGTGACCTGTTAACGTTTGAAATCGACCTGTTCCACATCGATGTGGGTCAGGCTGACCGTAACCTCTAGCTTGACGCTGTATTGGCGTCGATCTCTTGCAAGAAAGAAGAAAAGGAATTTCTCTCGCGTTACTTTCTCTTCTGCTTGCAAAACGTTGACGTCTAACGGCTCAATCCGGAGGAGGACTTTTGCGTTATTCTTAAGTAACGTGGGTTGTACTTGGCTTAAAGCCGCGGCAAAAGCCTGCTGCTTTGTTTCGCCCTTGCCACTCACAGTTACCTTAGTGGTTAACTGCTCTTTCATGCTTTGATGCCATGCTTAGCCACAAACGCCTTCACCAGTTTTTCGCCCAGCTCTTCTTTATCCATAAAGCCGAAACCCAAAACCACACAGCCTTCATTGATCGCGGTTATCCCTTCCTCAACAGAGCGCATTCCATAACGGCATTGATAGCCATATTTTGTTTGCGCTGTGATAGCACCAGCGCCGCCGCTGCCGCAAAAAGAGATCCCTAAATCGGCTTGCTGCTGATGCATGACATCACCTAGCTTCATGTCTGCGGCCATGCCGGGAATAACGGTCACTTCAGCGCCTGCCGCTTGAGCACCTGCTCCTACTTTCTGACCTTTGCCCATGCGATCACCAATAACGACTTTGATTACTGACATGTTGTTTCTCCTGCTGTTGGGTTTAATTCGTTTTCTTTAGCTACTTCAAAATGGACCGAAAGCAGATGCGCTTCTTCATAAGCGAGGTTCTCCATCCAACGACACACTTGCTCGGCCAAGGTGAAACAAATAGGAGAGATTTCATCAAACATCTCCATATCGAGTTCAGGTAACGATTCACCGCTAAATGAGCGCCAAACCATCGCTTTGATGTGTGTTTCGAGCATTTTTTTCTGTAGCGAATCGGGGTAGATAGCGTGTGAATTAAGCAAGGCAATGGCTCGTTCGGTGAGCGACAAGCCAAGCTCTATAATCTGTGCATCATCCATGCTAATGGGTTGAGAGTTTTGCACCGTGGGATTCTCCAAATGTTTAGCTTGGAGAAGAAAATAGCGTAAAAGGGAGCAAGGGTGGATAAGCCCTATTTCCACTTCCAAATGGAAATAAACCGTGGCTAGTAACATTCGCGCGGTTTTATGTGATGTGTGAAGAAGATTTATGGGAGTAAATGCGCTGAAAAGGTGATTTGAATCGCTATTTTAAGCGCAAATTTATCGTCTCTTTATTTGCTGCTTATCACAAAATAACTGGTGGTTATTTTGGTTTTATGTTTATTTCCCCAATCGAGCGTCAGGAAGCACGCAATATTAACGGAGGGTGGCTTTGAGCCGAGCAAAAGTACGCATGCTGTCGGTTGCGAGCATGGGAGCGTAGTCAGCGTTTTGTGCCTCAAGCTGATAATGGTTTTTGGGGTATTGTTAATATGAATTACTATGAAGGGGGCTGTAACGGTACTTTAAAGTTGTTAAAGTGGCATCAATAGTTACATTGTAAGTCGAGAAATATGGATTTTCAGATTTTTAAATCATTGATTAAACAAGTAAAAATGGGTAAGCAGCTACCTGACGCAATCTATATTCATAAAGATGCGATGAATGCAATTCCTGACTCATTACAACATTTTATTCCTGCAGTAGCGCGAGCTGTAAATCTTCCCAGCGAACAATGGAACTTGATTAAACTGTTTAAAAATGAGTTCCGCTTATCACTGCTCAGTTATCCAGAGTTTTATAGCGATTCATACCCCGCTCTCGAGCAAAGCCTTAACGTCGATTTGAGTAAGCTCACTCACAAAGTGACCTGTTACCGTTCTTCAGATAACCCGCCGATCTTGCATCGAAAGGAAACGATGATACTACCAGATAGTGAATACTATGATCACTTTGTTGCGCTTACTCAAGAAGGAGAAAAGGCCGGTCTATATGACAATACTCGGACAATTGGTTTTAAACGATCTTGGTTAAACTTGATTGAGAAAAAAGGGTACCAGTTAGTTGAGGATCGGTTATTGAAGGTAAATAGCGTTGCTATGAACGATGACTCTCAACGCGTTGGGATTGATCGTCATAAAACCGCAATTGTTCGCCATGAACTCTCCAGCCCTGTAAAGACTTTAGCGAAACAAGGCTATTTAGACGGGCGATTTTCCATTTTTGATTATGGATGTGGGCGAGGTGATGATTTAAGGGAGTTAGAAGCTCACGGTCTTGATGTTTTAGGTTGGGATCCTGTATTTTTTCCTGACACAGAGAAAGTCAAGTCAGATATTGTGAACTTGGGGTTTGTGTTGAATGTCATTGAGGATCAAGATGAGCGACTTGAAGCGTTATTGAATGCTTGGGATTTGACGGAAAAAATGTTAGTTGTGTCTGTCATGCTAGCAAATGAGTCGTACGTTGCTCAGTTCCGACCGTTTAAAGATGGAGTGATAACGTCTCGTAACACATTTCAAAAGTATTATGCCCAAACAGAGATCAAAGGATATTTAGAATGTTCTCTACAAGAAGATATTATTACTGTTGCTCCAGGTGTTTTTTACATATTTAAAGACAAACTTGAAGAGCAACGCTACCTACAAAGTAAGTATCAAAGACATCATACCTGGCAACAACTTACCTCACCTCAGCTTGTCGAGAGTAAAGATAGGGCCAAACTTGTCATAACCCAAAACAGCAAGCTGTTTGATGATTTTTGGAATGCTTGCCTCGAGCTTGGCCGTATACCTGCAAATGATGAGTTTGAGCGTTCTGAAGAAGTAAGAAGTTTAATTGGCCCTCACAAAAAAGTATTTGGATTACTTCAGGAAATGTTTGATACTCGTGAGTTTTCTAATGCAGAGAAATCCCGAAAAGAGGACTTACTTGTCTATTTTTCTATGGGGCTATTTGACAAACGAAAACCCTACACACAACAACCTGAAAGCCTAAAACGCGATATTAAAGCCTTGTTCGATGATTATCGTACGGCAATTAATCTCGCAACAGAGCTGCTTTTTGCGATCGCAGATACCGAGCTAATGAGAGATCAGTGTTTAAAAGCCCATAATCAATTACCTGCGAGCATCCTCAACGAAGGGCATTCTCTGATTTTCCATAAAAGCTACATAGAAAAGTTACCGCTTCTTTTACGCGTTTATGTTGGTGCTGCATTGCAGATGTATGGTGAACTCGATGACGCCATTGACTTGGTAAAAATACATATCAACTCCGGTAAGCTCACCTTGACCCATTATGATGATTTCGAAAAATCAGTCCCGTATTTAGTCGAAAGAACCAAGATAAAGATGGCAGATCAAGATATCGATTTTTTTGACTATGTTGATGAATCACGTCGCCCACCATTACTCAATAAACACTTGTTGCTTGATAAGCAGAGTGAACAGTATGAAAAGCAAAAGAGCTTTGATATGAGACTATCAAAGCTCTTAGGGGCAACGGCAACCAATGAAGTCATTTTGCACCGGCAAATGTACGAGGAACGCTTGCTTCAAGCAGGAAAAACCGTCTCCGGCTTTCGCCTCAACTCTCGCTAAGTTTGTATGGAGGAAGGCTGATGCGGTAAGTCCGTCGGGCGATTTCTTCGGACATCCCAATCGCTGTTAGTACATGTGAAGCCACATTTGATAGTGCATTACACGCGGAACCTTGAGAAATCAGCCAAGGGTAAGCGCTCGCAAAGCGCTTTACTTCTTCATCAGTGTGGAATGTAACACTCCATGTCGACGGTACTACGTACTCACCGCCGTTCCTTATAAAATCAAACTGCGACATGACTTCGAGAAATTGCTTTTCTATAGGGGCCGATTTTATTGGATACGATTCTACCGCTGCCGCTAGCCCTACGATCAATGGGGTCGGGGAGGTACCGCCTCGCAACCCTGCTTCTTGGCCACCACCGTGTATAAGTGGGACTAGTTTCGAGTCTCTAGCGTCACGTACGTAAAGCGCACCAATGCCTTTCGGGCCGTAGATTTTGTGGCCTGATAACGAGAGCATGTCTATATCCATATCGTCCACATCGATATCACACTTGCAAAAACTCTGGGCAGCGTCAGTGTGAAATGGGATATTGTGTTCAAAAGCTATCGCACCAAACTCTTTTATAGGTTGAATGGTTCCAAGTTCATTATTGACATGATGGATAGAAATCAGAATGGTATTGCTCTTTAACTCTGCTGAGAGAGAAGCCGGTGAGATGCGACCATTCTGATCTGGTGATAAGTAAGTCACGTCAAAGCCGATCGTCTCGAGAAAAGCGCAGGTATTGAGAATACACTTGTGCTCTATCTCTGAAGTAATGATATGGCCTTTGTCATCAAGATGTTTGAAAGCTACACCTTTTAGAGCGAGGTTATTCGCTTCACTTGCCCCACTCGTAAAAATAATTTCACTGGGAAGTGCGCTAATCTTCTCTGCTATGATTTCTCTTGCTTGTTGGATAGCTTGATAACTTTTTCGGCCTGCTTGGTGTGCAGACGAGGGGTTTGCGAAGTTATCTTCCTCCCAAGGCTCCATCGCTTCTTGAGCGTATTGAGAGACTGGTGTTGATGCGGCATAGTCATAGTAGTTTTTCATTAGGTAACACTGAGTTTGAGGGCTGAGATTAAAAATAATATGATCATTTTTATCGTATACCTATTATGTTTTATCTTAAAGGTTATTCTCAATGAATTTGGTTTAACCTTATGAATTATATTGGATAATTATTTGTGACACTCTCTGATAAATGTAGTGGTTAGATAACGTTATAGTTTCAATCACACAATGAAATCGCTCATATAGTGTCATTATTTGGATGGAACTTTTGTGAGCACTGTTTAAAAAAACAGTGTTATGTCACTTTTCGGTAAATGTGCCTAGACCTGAAGATATTAATGTGTAAGATCATCGTTTGGATAAAATCTCCAATTCAGCAAGGTAAGCACATTGAGTATCGAATCAACGTCCCTGAAATTTTCCGGACATCAGACCTTTCCTATCCGTTATGGGTGGATTTATAAGATTATTCAAGAGGTTGTGGGTGGCGAGTCCCTTTCAAGTCAATTGAATGTTGAGAAACAAATGCAATCTATGGGGATGGGGAAGAACATGGTGCTTTCAGTCCGTTACTGGATTAGAGCGCTTAACTTGGTGACTTGTCTTGATCATAAAGAACAGACTTATCAACTGACTCCTTTGGCTGAACAACTTTTTACCGTCACAAAAAGGAGTCCTGCTTACGATGAATATCTCGACAAAATTGGCACTACATGGTTATTGCACTGGTTATTACAATCAATGTCTTCAATCGGTGGTGAACTTAACGCAGCAAGGTTTTTCTTTAATTATTTCAATGGAATAAAGGTAAGGAAAGAAACGCTTGTTACAGAAATCAATGATGCTCTCGTTAACCACGAAAAGGAGTTAACAGAAGTTACTCTGAACAAAGATATTGACTGTTTTTTACATATGTATGCTCAGAAGTCACTACAATCAAGCAAGATAAACGAAGATAGCTTTGCTTCGCCTTTCACTGAACTGGGTTTGCTAAAGCAAGAAGACTCAAAAAACTATCTTGCTGAATTAGCTAAAAGACCTTCGCTTCCCATTGAAATATTTACGTATGCTCTCATCGACTTTATGCAAAGAAGACAAAGAGAAAGTAATGCTAACAGCTTGTCTTTTGATGCATTACTTAATGACGTTGGCTCTCCTGGTCGAGTGTTTCGATTATCTTCTGCTGGTTTAAGCGACAAACTCGATCAAGTCGAAATACTCACAGAGAGAAAGATTGCATGGACTGACACTCAGGGACTAAGACAAGTTCAACATTCTTTTGACGATATAAACGATGTTAAACCAGAACAGTATCTAAAGCACTATTACTATCCAGAGGACAAATAAGTCGTGACTTTAAGCAATAAATATTCAATAGCCACACGTCATCAACGTTCTACTCGAATTGATAGTGACTTAAGTACGGACTTCTTCTCTAGGTTGGTTTATCACGGCACTGCGCAATCTGCGTTAGACACTCTCTTTCGACAGTATGGTCAAACTGGTCAAAGAGTCTTTACTTTAACCGGCGCTTACGGTTCAGGAAAGTCCACTGTCGCGCTCTTAATGGCAGGATTACTTCACCCTGAGTCAACTATTCATAAGACTGCTATCCAATCAATCAATGAGCAGACTAAAGCCCTATTTGTAGAAAACACTTTCTACAAAAAAGGGTGGTTACAAATTCGTTCCGTGGGGGGAGTTAGTGGTCCAGTAGAAACCTTCTGGAAAGCAACATTAAGTGCACTCGAAGAACATCCTAATACTTGTAACACTAAGTCGCTAAAAAAGTATTACAAAGCACCGGTTAAAACAGAAAGTCAGCTTATAAGCTCATGGAAATCTCTTTTCGAAGAAGTTTCTCCACTTATCGATGGTGTTCTTGTCATTGCCGATGAAATGGGGAAAAGTCTCGAATATATTAATCGTAGTGGTGGTGATCTACACCTCTTTCAAGATATTGCGGAAGAGCTTTCTCGTTCTCAAACTCCTGTCATCTTTTTGGGTTTATTGCATCAAGCGTTCAGTGAATATGCAAAAGAACGTGGTACTAAGCTGCAAGATGAATGGGCTAAAATTCAAGGCCGCTACAGTGATATTCTGTATAACGTATCAACCGATGAGACGGTTGCACTCATTAGCAATTCGATCAAAACAACTCAACAGAAAGTTAGTGACGATCCACTTGTAAGCCGAGTCCTCAAAGCTTTAGTCGATAAAAAAGAGCGAAAGGAACTATTAAAGTCCCGTTTGGATCAGTGTGTTCCGTTACATCCATTAACGGCATTGTTACTTGGTCCGATAGCAAAGCGACGTTTTAGTCAAAATGAACGCAGTACATTTAGTTTTCTAAACTCCTATGAGCAGTTTAGTTTTCAGCTGTTCTTACAACAGACGAGTGATGCGGATGCACGTTATGGTCTGAGCGATCTTTGGGACTATCTCGAAGCGAATATGTCACATGCCATTCTAAGCTCTCCTGACGGCCATGGCTGGGCTACTGCGGCAGAAGCGATAAGAAAAGCATCAATACAAGATTTTCCTCCTCAAACAGTTCAGTTATTAAAAGCTATTTCGTTAATTACCTTGTTTGGAAAAGCGGCTAACTTGACTGCAACTGAGAGCGTTCTGCTAACAGCGACAAGTATAAATGAACCTAAGCAATTGAAAGAGAGCTTACAGCAACTTCAAAATGTTTCTTGCATTGTATACAGAAAGCATTTGTCGTCTTGGGTTGTCTTCGAGGGATCAGATCTAGATATTGCGAGCTTAGTTGAAGAGAAAGTCGAGCAGATCAATAACAGTAATGAGGCTATTGAGCGTATCGGCTTCAGTTCTCAAGTTATAGCAAAAGGCCACTACCATGAATTTGGTACACTTCGTTGGGCGACTCAAACAGTGGCGGTTCAACTTAACCAGGTTGATATTGGTAGTTTGAAAAAATCTCGTAACGGCGAATTTGCTAATTTCTTATTGCTTTTAAAAGAAGAACAAGAAGATAAACTACGTGAGTTAACACTCAATGATCAATCTCTGGTAATTGCTTGTGCTAGAAATGCTAATGAAATCATTTCATTGGCAAACGAAAAGTACGCACTAGAATTAATTAAAAGCGATAAAACCACTGGGGCCGGTCTTGCTCACGATAAAGTTGCACGAGAAGAATATAAAGCAAGATTATTCAACGCACAGTCAGCACTAGAAACCGCTCTCGCAACTGCATTTAATAGTGCGCGTTGGGTTTATAAAGGTCAAGTGTATGAAAAGGAAACAATGAGTGAAATCGCTACATTTGCAGCGGATAGCATTTTCAATCAAACCCCTAAAATTCTAAATGAGCTAGTTAACCGAAATAAATTATCAGGCACAGCTGTCTCTGCTCTCAAAAAACTCCTTGAGGCAATGTTGGAAGCTGAAGATTCTGATGAGTTAGGTATTGAAGGCTTCCCTCCGGAGAAGTCTATGTATATTAGTTGCCTTAAAAATACCGCAATTCACTCCGCAGAAGGTGAAAATGGACAACATTGGTTTAGAAATAATCTCGATAACAAATTCAATGCCGTATTCGCTGCCGCTGAAAAATTCTTAAAAGCACGCAAAGGAAATGAAGTTAAACTATCGGAAATCGGCCAACTTTGGGCTAGCGAACCGTATGGATTAACTAAAGGCGTTATACCTATTTTCCTTCTTGCATTTCTTAAATCTATGAGTGAACAGATTGCTTATTATGAAAAAGACATGTCTGGTGAGTTTGCTTTTATTGCGGAGCCTGATCGTGATTATGTTCATAAACTCATCAAAAACCCAGGTGATCTTGCGGTTAAATATATTGTTCTTGCTAAAGAAGAGCAAGAGTGGTTGCAGCATCTAGCGATATTCGCCGCTGTACAATCTAACCGTGATGTATCCAATAATATTCTATCGGTTGCAACTCCACTTGTTACAGTTATGCACAATTTGCCTCAATGGGTAAAAAATGCTCATCAAATCGTGCTGGACAACAATACAATGAATAAAACTTGCTTAAGAGTAAGAGATCTCTTTTTGCAAGCGAACGATCCACACACTTTGCTGATTAAAGATTTGAAGAAAGAATTACTGGCTTATGGCGCAAAAGACTATACAAGCCAGATTGATTTGTTAGAGGGTTGTTTTAAGGCATTGCAAGGAAAGCATGAACAGATGCTTTCTGCCATCAAAGTAAAGGTCAAAAGTATTTTCCCTGAATCAGGTGAAGAGCTTGCTCAAATGTGCCAGTTCGTAGAAGAGCATTCTGGTGACTTACGTTTAAAAGCGTTCGCACGTGAACTTGCTAAAAGTGATACCGGTTTGCTGCAATGGTTAGAGAGCATAATCCAAATTGTTACTGGGCGAGGTAAACAAAATTGGAACGAAGGTATTCTACAAACCGCGTCAAATAAAATAAGTGACTATGCACAGGATTTCTTGAGTGTCGTGAAATCACAGCATAGTAGTAACCTTTCAACCACCATGGGCAAAACAAAATTAGTGTCACTGGTTCTTGAAGGCGATGACGGCAAATTAAACTCGTTTAAGAAAGAGATACGTGCAATTGATGCGGCACAATTGCAGCCAACGATTAATGCAATTGAATCTCAGCTCTCAGGGCTTGATGATTTCCATAAAATTAATGTCTTACAACAATTATTAAGAAAGTCTCTGGAAGTGCAGGATTAAAATGACAGGTGTTACTTATGAGTGAACAACGCAAAGTCAAACATGTCCTTGGCCTCTCTGGAGGCAAGGATAGTGCGGCGCTCGCCGTGTATATGGCTAGGAACTATCCTGAACTCGATATCGAGTACTTTTTCACGGATACGGGTAAGGAGTTACCCGAAGTTTATGAGTATCTAGAACAATTAGAAATTGTTCTCGGTAAACCTATTTTGCACATCAATGACAAAAAAGGGTTCGATTATTGGCTAGAGCAACATAATAACTACCTACCTGCAGGACAGCAGCGTTGGTGTACAATTCGAATGAAGCTGGAACCATTTGAGAAATGGATCAGACCGTTTCTTGATGACGGCTATGAAGTTATTTCCTATGTTGGTATCCGAGCGGATGAACCTTGGCGTGATGGGTATCGGCCAAGTGAAAACCAAAAGTACCTCACGATCAAAATGCCCTTTGCCGAAGATGGTATTAAAAAGCAGAGTGTTTTAGATATTCTTGATAGCGCAGGACTTGGGTTACCTAAATATTATCAATGGCGATCTCGTTCAGGATGTACGTTTTGTTTTTTCCAGCGAAAAATCGAGTGGGTACGTCTTCGTGAAGAGCACCCAGAAGCGTTTGAAGAAGCTAAGTCTTATGAAAAGCGTGCCGAGACCAGTGCTAACGGTGAAACTTTTTTCTGGATGGGCCCTAATGAGCCATTAGAAACATTGGAGGATCCTGAACGTATCAAGCAGATTAAGGAAAATCACGAAAAGGTAAAAGCGCGTTTTGAGAAGAAGAAACAACGAGAGCGTAAACGCCGCCTAGGTATGCATGCCATGGTTGATGAAAGCATGCTTATTGATACCTTAGATATGGATGCTATGTACGACCTCGAAGAAGGTGGTGGAGCTTGTATTACTTGTTATAAATAACGTGTGATAGGAATTCATATTTAAGCCAATACGGCTCAATGATTAAATTGATTTGTACCTGAGGTTATAAATAACCTCAGGTACATGTATGGGGTTACACTTAGTTACTTAATTTCAGCCAGGTGTCACATTCTTTCCATAGGAGTTCACATAGGTTCCTGGTTCTTTTTTCTATATCTTCCAATAGCCATTTTTCTTGATTAACTATTGGTTCGATAATATCAAGATAATCACCAATCATAAGTTCTTGTACAACTTTTTTTGGAATTTGAAGACCTTTCTTCTTGGCTTGTTCGATGGCGGCTTCTAGCTCTTTATTATCACGCTGAACAAAACAATTAAAATAAATTTTCTTTATGTCCCAGTTGCTGTTGGCTACGGCATCATTTTCTTTTTGTGGTAACAATGTTAAATTTCCAATAGTGTTTACGGTATGTACCTCCTTGTAAATACTATCATCCCAAGTACTATATGATTTTCTGTTTCTCGGTGCTATATGCTCAATGGAAAAGCTACGTCTAGAATTCCATACATCCAAATTAAGATACTCTCTAACATTATTTCTTGCTCCTTTGGAAAGAATCTGCTCTTCGCTAGAGAAAGTAGATTTGTGATTTGCCATTAAAATAAACATTTTGGCAATTGGGCCAGATGCATTATATATATTTGTTGTTTTTGCATTTTTATACCAATTGTCAAATGATAATAATTCTTTAGATTTTAGGTGGTTATGAAGGATGACTATTAGTTCGTCAGCAGTTGGTGGATTATTATTTTTATAGCATATGGGGTTGTTAATTTCCTCTGCTACGACTTTCTTTTTCTTTTTATAGCCAAAGTACATAATCTCTCTATATGCGTCATCTATACCAGCAGTACCTCCCAATGCACTCCTCCAAAGCATTGTAAATGCAGTTATTGCTTTAACGATATTTGAGAATTCACTAAAGTCAGAGTTAACTTTTGCCTTGATATAATAGCGAGCCAAAATTGGAATGCATAAAGTCTTTTTTGCAGTTCTAAGAAACTCACAACATGTCAGTGTAATATCTCTATCTGACTGATTTTTCATCTGAGAATCAAGGTCTTCTGTTGTCCATATTGCATTTTTAAATGCAACTAGATCAGATAATTTTGATGCTATATTTTCCGCTTCACTTTCATCTTTATGAAGGTTTATAAGGCTTCTTAAATAATTTCGTTGGGCTGATAAGTTATTACCTAGTTTTTCCCCAGAGTATAGTAATGCAAAGCTATTTACAATGTCCTGGGTTGAGTTTTGTTTCTGTTTCTCCCCTAGGCTTTCAATGTATCTTTCAACGTTGTCTAAGTATTTTTTACTGTTAGATTTGTTATAAGCATTATCATTTTTATGGATGTCATTAATTAATTGAATTAGCTTTGGTTTGAATGTTTCTAAAGCTGTTAGAGGTTCGCCCGTAGTGTTTAATGACTCAAATACGTCAAAAGCATATTTTTCTGATGCTACTACTTTCGTTAGAACAACCTTATCTATTAGATACTTTGAAAATATTATCAGATAAACAGTGCTTATTTCTTTTTCGTTGAAGCTGTCAAAGTCTAAATTAGTAATATCTTCTATAAACGAAAGTAGGTTTCGTTTTATACTGTAATCTAAAAGACATTCAAATTCACCTAAGTACAAGCCATCGTACTCGCAATTTGAGTCGTAGATTTCAGATAGAGTAGAGGATATAAGCTTAAGTCTTTCGTTTAAGTCATTTACTTCACTGTCATTTTCATTGTTGGAATTTAAGTTAAAGTAAAATTCATCTTCAATTTCTTGATGAAGATGTTTTGCATAATTATGTAAAAGATTGGCAATGGATGAAATGTAATAAGAAGAAAACTGATCATCTCCCCATTTGTCGCTATCTCTAATAATGACTGGCTGCAAATCATACGCATCATCTGAAATCCCCCTATCATCAAATAAGCAAGAGCGAAGTTGTTTCAGTGTTCTCTTTACTTCTTTATCGCTGTCTTTTATTTTTGATGACAGGGTGCCATCTAAACTTCCAATCCTTATTTTCTCATGCAGAGAAGCAATTATTAGTGCAATTGTTGTTAGTCGTTGCTGACCATCTACAATAGATAGAGGTTCACTAGGGGTTTCTGAACTTGAAGTCAAAGGGGTTACGATAAATGTACCTAAAAAAGATAAACCATTAGGATCATTTTTAATATCTTTGATTCCATAAACAACATCCTCAATAAGCCTTCGGATATTCTCTTTTTTCCAGCTATATTTTCGTTGATAGCTTGGTATTTGATAAGCAGTTCCGGGCTTTCCTAGAGCGCTCAATATTGATAGTGACTCAGCATTGAATATGTCTTTTATTTTTTTTTCCATTTTTTTATTAGTCTCGTACTTTTCTTAACACTTCGCTTCGTTTCCCTGGTATGAGTATCTCTAACTCATCGGCAGCATATGCTTTCAAATATAAATATAGGTTCGCCTGTATTTCTTTAATTTCCTTTCGATAAGGAGTAGGATCATCTGCAAGTGTTTCATGAAGCAGACGCGATACTTGGCCAAACCCTAAATCCCTATCACTTTTGTTTTCTATAATTTGTTTTATCAGCCACCTATACGCTTTGCTTTTTTTAAAGAGTGTAGAGGCTACTTCAAAATCTTCTCTGATATTTTCTATCTGTGCAAATGGTAAGGATGGATTAACTTCATATTCGTTAGTAAAAGATCCAGGTGGACTTAGCGGAAAATCTGAAACGAAAAGATCTTTAGATGGTGAGATAATTTCTTCTGGCCACTCCATTTGATGTTCTGAACTATTCATTAATTCGATATTTGAAAGGTACTCTTCCATATTATCAATTGTTTGATCGGTTAATTCAACGGCAGAGGTAACGATCTTATTGATAAAAGCTTTCGAAGTTTCGCAAGCGGTTATTTTGTTACAGGACTCTAGATTACTAATATCAACAAGTGCTAGGCCTTTACTTGTAAGGTTTGCACTACCATTAAAAATGATGTCTTCATCTATCTGATAAATTTTGGCATGGAGATTTGTAAGGGCTTTAACGGTGTAGCCATTGTTTACGCAATCACGTAACGCATTTAAATCGCTAGAGCCTTTGATAAAATCGAGAGGTGAGAAGCGTCCAACTAATTGTACGACTGGTTTGTTATCTGTCATTAATGAGCTCAACCAGCGAGTTGCTGGCTGAGTCATAAAAGCAGAAATAATCGTCAATCTGTTGCAATGAGGAAGTAGCGCTTCTAATTCTGCTTTAAGTTCACTATTAGAAATAAGACCCGACATCAAAAATCATCCATACTTTCATCAGAGGGTTCTTCTAAAAACTCGCTAATCACCAAACCCCATTCACGTCTCACAGAGTTTAAGTATGCCAACCGTTTATCATCAGTTGTTTCATTCATTACACGCGCAAAGCCAGCAATTGTTGTTTGCATTACTTCGAGTTCATCGGGGCCAAGTTTACTTACCAGCTTTTTGTAAAATATGTGGTTAGTATTAAATAAAACGAGTGTTAAGCCTTTGCTCGTTGATACGTCAAAGAAGGCTTCAGAATCACGTGCCACATCCTCAATTAGGAAACGGTTTCCTGTAAGAATTAGACGTTCAGCTTTTTCTTCGGCTTCTTCTTCACTCATACCACCCACAGTTTTTAGGTGATCGATAACGTCTTTTTTATTTAACTCTTTTGGTGGTTCTTCTTTTGATTTATGTCCATGGGTATCGCGATTAGCAGATCCTTGAGTGGCTTTCGAGGCTGCACCTTCTGAAATAGTTTTAGGTTCCTCACCTTTAACCGCTTTACCTTCAACGTTTATTGTTTCTAATGATTTAGTTAGTGTTGTTACATGCTTTTTAATAACAGCGACGACTTTAAGGACTTGTAGTAGAGGATCTGAGTTTTCCTCAAGATCACGTAAATATTCTTGCTCTGTATCAAAACCGGCTTGTGTGGATATACTTTTTATTTCGTAAGGTATTAATCGAATTGCATCTTGTTTATTGTTAGTGACACCAAAGACGGCATCTAATGTCGGTGGGAAAGAGACTTCTATACCAATAAATCGTCCTTTACTTTCTCTCAGAGCGGAAGTTAAGAAAGAGTCTCGCAAAACTAACTCTCTATTCGCTCTAACAATTGAAACGCCGACATTCTTGCCACAGTGTTTTCCCCATTGAGTACCGCCTAATCTTCCGATTGTCTCTTTAAGAATTCTATTAGCAATGGTCTTTTTAGCCATTGAAGTAGTCACAGTTACATCGTCTCGCTTAGGTTCCCCATTTTCATCAATATATTCGACAGAAATGACTTCCTCATCCATTTTTTCAAAAAATGCTTCACCCTTATAGTTTCCTGGAAGCTCAGGTAATGAAGTGTTCTTTTTAAGATACATGGGGTCATTAGCTTTAAATGTTTCACGGTCATAAACATCTAGCCTGTCCAGATCTGACTTACGGTAAGTGATGCTTTCGATTTTAATATTATCGTCACTAATAAAGTTGCGATACATTCTGCCCACTAAAAGTTCACAATGACGATAGATCGACTTACCTGTCTTCCAGCTGAGTCTATCAAGTTTTGACCAAATTATTAGCGTTCCAGATTCTGGCCTTTTCGTAAAAAAGGCTTTTTCATATTTTGTAGGAATAGGCATGGCGACAGGATTTGGAACTTCTTCAAGCTGTCCACTTTTCATCTCATCGACATCTAGGTAGGTATAGTGGGGTTCACTACCGTTTTGCCAACTCCAAACTTCAACACGTCTGCACTGAGATATAGATGAGTTTGGTAAACCCATACCAAATTTACCCATACCCTTTATATCTTTTCTGTGTGTTCCACCGCCAAACTGCATAGCAATACGAAGAGTGTTTGTATCCATCCCAATACCATTATCCCATAGTGAAATTTCGGATACGGTATAGTTCTTTTTCGCGGCTAATTGTTCTTCGATGAAGCCTACTTCAACACGAGTAGCTGTGGCCTGTAAACTGTTATCAATTAGTTCAGCAAGTGCGTAGGCAGTATTGGTGTAGCCGTTATCCCGTAATGATTCAATAACGGTCTCAGCACTTAAAAATCGGTTACTCATTATTTTATGTCCTTTTCTGCCCACATGTCGTTCCAATAACCGAATGCGAGACTGATGCTCTGAAATTCTGGTATGTTGTCCATCACGGTATAAATATTACACTCTCGGTTACCGCCACTCTTATAACCGCGCATTGCACGACCTGCCATTTGTAAATATTGCACTAATGAGTTCATGGGCTTTGCAATAACCGTGACATTAGTTTTAGGAGCATCAAAACCAGCTGTTAAAACGTTAAAATTAACAAGAACTTGTATTTCACCGTTTTTATATTGTGCGATTTTTGCTCTTCTGCTCTCATGATTATCGTTTTTGCTATCAATAGAGGCTGCTTTAATTCCTTGGTAGGAAAGTGCTGTTGCGAGGTTAATTCCATGCTCAACAGTACATGCGAATACGATTATTTGAGAGTTTTGGTTACATTCATCAATAATGGTTTTTATAATCTTACGATTTCGTTCTACATTACTGGCTAAGGCTTTCATAGTCTCTACGCCTCCTGCATCCCTAAGTTCATAAGCGGAAATCTGGGAATGATCATAATTGAGCGATTTAAAATTAGCTTTGGCAAGGTAACCTTGCTCTACTAAGTAATCGATTGGAGAAAGATAACCAGATATTCGCATTGATACTTTATTGTTGTAGAAAAACTGTGCAAGCTTCGCATCCTCTTCAGACAATCCTATTGTTGAATAGCTACGGCCCGGTGTTGCAGTGAGTCCGACTAGATCTGCATGGAACGATTTATTAGCGATAAAGTCTTGTACCACTTCTTGAAATTTAGGTGCAACTGCCTTGTGTGCTTCGTCAAAAATAACCAAAGTGACTTTGTCTGCCAGTTCTTTGTAAAGTAACTGTAATTGTCTAGAGTCTGTTTTTTTTATGCTTAAAAACTTGTGCAGACCTGCAACAATAAAACCAGAGTCAATACCACTTAAGCTCTCATTAGAGTTTGAATAAAAACCGTATACGGATGTAGGGCGGTTGCCAACTGATTTCCATGCTTTAGTAAACTCATCATAGGCTTGGGTACATAGTTCCTCACGATCAGCTAACCAAAGAACAACATTGGTAGAGGATGCTCTCAAATGTTCACAAGCAATATTCATTGCAGTACGAGTTTTACCAGCTCCGGTTGGTAAGTGAATTAAAACTCTTTCTTTTTTATTGTTTAGGTTACTAAAAACTTGTCGACTGATGTCTTGTTGGTAAGGATAAAGCCCATAACTTGGTTCGATATGAGCAAGACTTTGAAACTCGGTGTTTTGTGCTAGTTGATTTTCATAGAGCTTAGATAAACCGATGACAGCAGCAAACTGCTCGAGATTTTCTTCAGACCAACTGATGATCGCATCATAGTGACTAGGCGTTACTTGGCTTGGTTGAAGGTTAAAGCTTGGGAATAATTCAACGATTTGCTGGTGGCTTAGTCGCTCAATAAGCTTAGTGCGTAATAGTTTTTCAAAAATAAACTCGACCTGTTTAACACTTGCAACGACTCGTGCTAAATGATTTTTATTGAAAGAACTACGCTCTATATCCTTGTTGTAATCATCAATTTCAAGTGTAAAGTTTATGGCGCTTGAAGGGATAAATTCTAGTAGTTCATCTTCAGAAAAATTTGACAGTATTTCAGTAAGCATTTTCATCCCTTAAAATTTGCGATAGGTGTACGATAGTGCAATTAAAAATGAATAGTTAATGTGATCATGACTTACTCGCTAAACTAATTGCCATTAGATTCAATAGATTACCCCACCACACAAATACCTGCAATGTTCTTAAGGTCTTAGCTGCATATCGAGCACAATCGTCCACCAATACTTAAATTGACTATGGCTCACAGAGAAAGAAAAAACGATTGTGCGTTTTGAGTGTAAAAGTCGACAGACACAGATATAAGTTCAACTGAATTAGGTCCATATTGTAACTTTCTCATCTTTACTGCTCAACAGGTTGCACTCTAACTGTGAGCTATCTTATGAAATAAGCAGACACCTTAGATATATTCACTATTTTTCGATGAGTTGTAATTTGTCTGGGTGATTAAGCGCTTTGGCGACGGCCAGAATAAACTTGCTCAGTGTTGTTGGTAAGGCACTGAATGCATCCTTATGTAAGTAGATAGCCTCTGGTAGCTGTTTACCTATTTTGATTTGCGCCACTAACTGTGAAAATTGTTCTGCATCCATACCATCACCTGAAATACATGTTTGTGGAGAGTATAAAGCATTCAGATAGTATTGAGTGATGTGTTACGTTGACCTTTTTGATTTTAAATGCATCTTGTTTTTTCTTTATTAACATTGCGATTCTCTAATTGATTGAATTTTATTTAATTTTTATTTCCTTCTTGTTTTTTAATTGTGGTTATAAGAATAATTAATCACTAATTAATATTATTAATTTCACTTATTCCACAGAGGGCTTTACTCTGCACTTCGGCTTCAATTTGAATGAGAAAGAAAATATGACAGCGATTACTGATTTAGAGGTTTTACTGCAATCCATGTCACCCGAGTTGGTGGGCGGAAGTTATGTGTTTTGTGCTGTGCAAGGGACATTAGCCGATTATTTGCATTTAGAACCCGTGGCGACATTTCAAGAGCGTGAAGGGCTGACCTTGGTCGTTGAGCAGCAAAAGGCCGTTGCGGCGCAGCTCGATTTTGAATCGGTATTCAGCTTAATTACGCTGACGGTTCATTCAAGTTTAGAGGCGGTGGGTTTAACGGCCGCTTTTGCAACTAAGCTAGCTTCGTATGGCATCAGCGCTAATGTGATTGCGGGCTATTATCATGACCATATTTTTGTACAACAAGAGAAGGCAGAAAAGGCGATGGCGGCACTCAAAGAGTTCGCACAATAATGATTTCCTTGCTACCTGCAACTCCAAGTTGTTTGGTGATAAATATTCAAAATAGCATAGTTTGATGCAACTAATCGGTTAAGTGTAGAGGATAAGTGTATGAGTAATATGGTAATGAAAGTGAAGACGGCATCTGGTCGGCAAGTGACCTATCACCGGAATTTAACGGCGCTGCGCCAGTCGTTTGACCAAGCTGGGATTCGCTACCAGTTGATCGAGACGAAAGTTGTTGCGGTTCGTTCTCCTCGCTGAATGAGTTAGCGTACGTCAGTTAATTTTCATTCAGGGATGATTGAATGTGTCAAAAGGGGAGTGGTGATGCGTTTGTTGAGTTTGCAGTTTTGTTTCCAAAATTGAGAAACATATTTTCGAGAATAAGCGTGTATTGATAAGAGTCTTTTCTAGGATTTATACCGAATGCCGTGATATTATCCTGCGCCCAACGGCTAGGTTGTGGGTTTATAAACCACTACAGGCCTTATTAGTAGCAGATAGTTTCATTGTTGTGGATGATGATTCTATGTAAAAAGAGACCGTATTTTGCTTGATATATTACGCGAAGTATTAGGATGGACATCTGTCGCATTCTATATATCACTCACCATCTTTAATTCGATGAAGTTTACTCGCTATGCTGCATTTGCTTCGGCTGCGAATGATATTGCTTGGTCAATTTTGATGGGTTGGTGGCCTAAAGTCATTCTTAACCTGTCTGTTGGTGCCATTAACGCATATCGATATGTGAAAGATTTTACTAACACCAGCAAAATGGTGATCAATTCTGCTGCGGCTTTGATGGCGAGCGGTATTCTTTATATTGCTTATGTGGCCGTAAGCAGCTTTATCAATAACCCCACACTTGCCGAAGCCTTGCAGTTTGGCGATCTCGCGTTAATTTTGTTGGCACTGTATATGACTGACCTGAAAAGGTTCCGTTTGCTCATGTTCTTATCGGGGTTTGTTGGTATGGCTGCCTATTTTGGTAACCCACAAATGATGATTATCAAAGCGTTGGTTATTGGCATTATGGCTTACAAGCTTTTCCGCGCCGATAAACTCACGACAGTCGCTACCCATCAGCAACAAACGAATGCATAACTGCGGGTGTGTAAACTGACCTCCGCATTTGTACAAGAGAAACATCAGGGTGGCGTCCTAAGTTGAGATTGTTTAGAGCCACCTGGCAAAATCATCAATTTCCTGCTTCAAAAGGAACTGAACCCGCGTCCATATATTTCCAACTCACTTTAAAATGCTAGCTTGTTATAGCAACTTAATCTAAATCAAGAGCGCTGATACTGAGCATTTTACCCACCCTCACCATCTATCAATAGCGATTTTAACGCATCGGGAGAAGAGGGGAGCAGTCCGACTTTTAAGCCAAATGGTTTGAGTTGCCAATAGGCGACATCGTGCCAAACTTGAGCAAAACATAGTCTTGTTCATCTGAACTAAGGTCTTCAATATCTAGGTATTTAACCCAGTACCGTCTACTAGCGCCGCTAGGCATAATATCGTCTAGAAACTTTAACCATCTGGGTTTACCCATGTCATTAAAAAAGAATGAGACAGGGTGGTTTAGTGAAACAGCGTGAAAGTCATCTTTATCGTGATGCTCTAGCGCATAGTCGCTGAGGTAGTTGAGTTCAGTTACTCGGAAATTATGTTGGCTATTTTTAGGGAACGAGATAATACCAATATCTATCCATTCACACCTTTGATAAAAGCTTGTACGGTAAGTTCTTCCATCGACAACACCTCTACTTATCAATGAGTAAAATTTTACTCTTAAAGTCCTTTTCTTTTAAGTTGTGAGTAACTATTTACTCGTTAATGCGTAATGAGACTCTTTGTGAGTAAATTGTTACTCATAATCTGTAAGTCAAAAGTTTTGATGAGCAGAATGGATGATTTCAGCGATGAAAGCTGCGATAGGAAGTAGAGCGTTAATAGTTTGTACAGTGATGCAAGTTGTTCGTAATAAATGAACAGTTACCTTGAATGAACAAAGTGGTTGAGGTGAGCTGTAGCAGTGTTACGAGGAATGTTACTAAATGACTGAGATTAAGTGAATATTGATGAGACGCCCTGAACCACTTAAAGCTAGATATGACAAGGGTTTAGAAAAGAAAAAAGACGCCCTAGGACGTCTTTAAACTATGCATTGGTGGAGCTGGCGGGATTTGAACCCGCGTCCGAAAATCATTCATCATTGGTACTACATGCTTATTCGATCTTTAATTTCACCATCAAACTGCGAACCGACACGCTATCTAATGGCTATCCTGAATTAGTTTTAATGCTTTGTCTCTCAGGCGGGAGACGCGGCACGAGCTTGTTTGGTTTTGACTCTCTGTTGTTCCCCGTCTTACGAGCGGAAGCTAGGGCAGAAAGGCTCTTGGCAGGTTATTAAGCTGCTAGTGCGTAGTTTTCGTCGTTTGCGACTATTTTTTTGCGGCTTTTAACGTGGCAAACCGCCCCACGGCATGCACCTCAGACTGCAAAATTCCCGTCGAATCCAGAATCAGCCCCAAGTGTGTTGACGCATACTACCAGAAAACCTTTGTCTGTCTAGCTTTCTGCGTCTAAGTGGTCAAGATTAACGCAATGAGCTCTTCATTACGCGTGCTTTCTCTCTTGCCCAATCTTTTTCTTTTAAATCATCACGTTTGTCATGCAGTTTTTTACCTTTCGCTACACCAATTTTGATTTTCACCCAAGAGCGAGACCAATACAGTGATAGTGCGATAAGTGTCATGCCTTCACGGTTGATGCGTCCATAAAGGTTGTCCAGTTCACGGCGGCTGATTAACAGCTTGCGCACGCGAGTTGGGTTGGCAACCACGTGAGTGGATGCTTGCTGCAGTGGCGTTATTGTCATTCCGGAAACAAAGGCTTCTCCGTCTCGCATGAAAACGTAGCTTTCTGCGATATTCGCTTTGCCTTGACGAAGAGATTTGACTTCCCAGCCTTGGAGCTCCATGCCTGCTTCTACTTCATCTTCGATAAAATATTCGTGGCGAGCTTTTTTATTTACAGCAATGGTATTGCTACCTGCTTTTGAGTTTGATTTTTTCTTTACCATAGTGGCGGCATTATACGGCTTGGTTTGAGCTTAGGAAATCCTTTTATTTGCGTAGGATAAGAATAAAAGTAAAATTGTTACACACCAGACTTTTTCGGTGGTGATGAGGAGAGAATATGAAGCAAGTCAGTCGTTCTGCTTTAGTGTCTTTTAGTGCAGAACAAATGTTTAATCTCGTGAATGACGTTGCTCGTTATCCTGAATTTTTGCCAGGTTGTTCTGGCTCTCGCGTTATTGAATCTTCCGATTTGTCGATGGTGGCTTCGGTGGATGTTTCAAAGGCAGGGATAAGTAAGACGTTCACAACGTCGAATGTGTTGGTGGCCAGTGAAGCTATTTTGATGAATTTGGTCGATGGTCCTTTTAAGGCTTTAAAAGGCGGTTGGTATTTTACTGCACTTGATGAACAGGCCTGCAAGGTTGAACTTAAACTGGAGTTTGAATTTTCGAGCAAAATGGTGGAATTGGCTTTTGGCAAGATATTCAATGAATTGACTAGTAATATGGTTAACGCATTTACCAAACGAGCGAAACAGGTGTATCAGTAATGAGTATTGAATCTGAGATGATCCATGTTGAGGTAGTTTATGCATTGCCTCATGAGCAAAGAGTACTGAATTTGGTGGTAGACAAAAACTCAACTGTCGAAACGATAATTCAACAGTCCGGTGTGCTTGAGCTCTACCCAGAGATTGATTTATCAAAAAATAAGGTCGGGATTTTTAGTCGTAACGTTAAGCTAGATTCGACGGTCAGAGACCGTGATCGCATTGAAATTTATCGTCCGTTATTGGCCGATCCTAAAGAGATCCGTCGCAAGAGAGCCGAGCAGGCAAAAGCGCAACAGTAAACGTTGCTGCGGTATTGGATGCAAGATAAAGGGCTCGTTATGAGCCCTGTCCGTTAGTGTCACTCATTGTGAGGTGCACTTTGGGTATCATTTGTTTGAACGTGTTTTCGTTCAGTTTACGCCTTCAAAAAACCGTTCGCTAGGAGGGTAGTCGCCACTGATTTCCATCAAAGCACCTGCGGTATTAAATGTCGCAATCAGGTTTTTCTGTATCGATTCTTTGTGGCCTTCCGTGTGGTGATAAATGTAATACCAAGTATCGGGATAACCGTTTTCAATAAGCATCGGCGACCCCATGACAAACCTAACCTGTTCTTTGCTCATACCGAACTTGAGTTGATCGACGGCTTGCTGTTCAACGTAGTTGCCTTGGTTAATATCAATACGATAAACGAGTTTTTCTAATAAAGAGCATCCAGTCAGCATTGTCATTGCTAAAGGGACTGCGATTAACCACTTTTTTAACTGCATATTCAAAATTCTTTGCCAATAGGTCGTAAAACTGGACTGATAATAAACAAGCTCGCAGCAGAAGTAAAAAATAGACTGAGCTACGAGCTAGTTGAGACTGCAAATTTTGAGTTTGGTTGCAAACCTAAAAAGAAAAATGTCAGCTTAGGCGGCGATCAGCAGTTCTTTCGCATTAGCAAGGGTAGATTCGGTGATTTGGCTACCCCCTAAAAGGCGAGCAAGTTCAGCGATGCGTTGTTCACTATCTAATCGTTTCATTTGTGTTTCTGTCTTTCCTGCTTTGGCTTGCTTGCTAACAAACAGTTGTTGGTGCCCGCAGCCTGCCACTTGTGGTAAGTGAGTCACACACAGTACTTGAGTTGATTCACCTAATGTTCTTAGCATTTTTCCGACTACCGCTGCTGTCGGGCCACTGATACCGACATCGACCTCATCAAAAATAAGGCTAGGAGTATCTACTTTTTGAGCGGTGATCACTTGGATTGCTAGAGATATCCGTGACAGTTCTCCGCCTGACGCGACTTTAGCGATAGGCTGCAGCGGTTGACCCGGGTTGGTTGAGACTAAGAAAGTTACGGTGTCAAAACCCAGTGGTGATGGATGCGTTGTTTCATGATTAACTTCGATGCAGAACTTGGCTTTTTCCATGCTCAGTTCGTGCATGCTATTGGTGATTAATTTATCCAGCTCTTTCGCGTAACGGCTACGAGACTTATGCAGTTTGTCGGCACAGGTTGCAAACTGCTGATACTGTTTGGCAACGTTACTTTCCAGTTCTTGTAATTTATCTTCAGAGCAGTCAAGTTGCGCTATTTGTTTGAGCAGATCTTGGTGGTGGTGGTAAAGCGTTTCAGGAGCGATGTAGTGCTTGCGCGATATGGACATCACTTTAGAGTAACGTTCTTCTACATAAGCCATACGTTCAGGATCGACATCAATACTGTCCAGATAGTTTCGCAATTCACTGTTGGCTTCTTCGAGTTGGATGATGGCTTCAGCCACCATGTTGGGTAAGGTGGCAAGTTTTTCATCTAACTCGGCCAGTTCAAGCAAGGCGTGGTTGGCTGACTGCAGCAAACTTAGCGCATTGACTTCTTGCCCCTCATAAATAAGTTCAATGGCTTGCTGGCAAGTGGTAGCAAGCTCGCCACTGTTGGCTAAACGTCTGTGCTCTTGTTCGAGTTCGGTGAACTCTTCTTCACCAATCGCCAATTCATTGAGTTCTTTGATTTGATATTCCAGCAGTTGAACTTGAGCTTGGTTTTGTTGACTATTTTCTTTGAGTTGATTGAGCTGGTTATCTGCTTGACGCCACATTTGGTAGGCTAAGCGTGTCTCTTTGACAAGATTCACGTGACCTGCGTATTGGTCCAGCATGCTCATTTGATACTCACTTTTCATCAGTTGATGATGGGCGTGTTGACCGTGGATGTTGATCAGTAATTGACCTAGAGCTTTGAGTTGTGAAAGAGGCACAGGGCTGCCATTGATGAAGGCACGAGAGCGGCCATCTTTGGTGATGATTCGGCGTAAAATACACTCTTTTTGGTCGAGCAAGTCATTGTCTTCCAACCAGCGCGTGGCGTTGAGGTTATTGTCCAAAATAAAGGCGGCGCTGACTTCGGTTTTTTCTTCACCCTGCCTGACCATTCCTGCTTCCGCACGGCCACCAAGACATAAACTGAGCGCGTCAATTGCAATGGATTTACCCGCACCGGTTTCGCCAGTAATGGTAGTCATTCCTTTGGAAAGCTCTAACTGCAATGATTTAACAATAGCAAAATTATTCACACTTAAATGAGCCAGCATTTCTGTACCTATATAATCAAATAACACTGTATAAGTGAACAGTATAAACTGTTTTTTTATACAGTAAAGATGCCTATCAGAAAACTATGAGTATTGGAAACTGCGCTGAGTTTAGTGCATGCGACAGGAAGTGATTTATGTTGCTTGATAGCTCTGGCTTTCTAGTGAATTTTACTTCATTCGATGGGGTTAATTAGTTTTGAATTGATTATTAAATGTTCATTAAATAGTTTGACGAGGTTCACAAAAAAGATAGAATACGCAACCTGTATACAATGTAACAAGGTGTAGTAAATCATGAACTCAGCACTTCTTTCGCTATTAGAAAAGAAAAGCACCTCTGAAAAAGGTAAATCCCAATCGACATTGGCTGACAAACTATCGAGTGTCATGGTGTTTGGCGCGACAATCGCCGTAGTTGGTTTGCTAGGGTTAATCTACATTGCATAAATTCACATAAAAAAGACGCTTGATGCGTCTTTTTTATCATCTAGAGAATAGCGCTTACTTGGTCGCTATCACTTCAATTTCCACTTTCGCATCCATAGGCAGGCGAGCAACTTCCACGCATGAGCGCGCTGGAAAAGAGGCTTGGTGGCTTTCAAAGACCATCGTAATTCTCGTCATTAGTGGGTTGCCATTGGTGTAGTGAAACTGACTTAACCGCTGAATGTCGGTAATAGGTTCATCATTGACATAAAGTGGAATACTGCGGTTGCGATACCAAATAAGATCAGCATGCCGATCATTGCGTTGCCACCCGGTGCCATAAATCCTTCTTGACCACCTTCTAAAGTGCGTGATTTACGAGCCAATAACGCTGGAATTAAGCAAGCCCAGATTGTTGCAGCAGCACCCGCATAGCCAATCGCCAGAATAAAGCCGAAAGGGAACAATAAAGAAAGGGTGAGTGGTGGAATAAATGTCACTAGCCACGTTTTAGTTCGACCTTGTTTGTTGTCTTCAAATTTAAACAGGTCTGCCAGAAAATCAAAAACACCTAAGCCTACTCCAATGAACGAAGAAAGAATGGCTGCCATTGAGAAGGTGTTGATTGCGTGCGATACCTTGTCTGAATCAATCACAGAGCCTAACGCTGCTAACAGAACTTCAACGTTACCACCTTGGGCAATCACTGGGCCGAAATTGCTACGTGGTAGGTTACCGTAAATACTGGCCATCCACAGGAAGTACAGACATAGTGCGATAACGGTACCGCCCAAAATGGCGTATTTTGCGCGATGCTCACACCCATAGTAAGAACGCATACTGGCCACTGAGTGATGATAACCAAATGAAGTTAACGCCACAGGTAACATTGCCATAGCGTATGGGGCATAATTGGATTCTTCGTTAATGCGGTCGAAAAGTACGCTAGTATCTATGTTAACGGCTAAACCAGAAACACCAAATACGAAGCTCAGTACCATAAAGGCAATAAGAACAATAGAGATCCTGTCGACTGCTCGAGTAGAGTGCCAAACGAAAAGAGAGAAAACAGCAACAAACAGGACTGATGTGATTTTGTTATTGATACCTAAAACACCTTCTAGAATTAAACCTGAAGATGTGATGTAAGCATAAAGTAAGATACCGCCGACAAAATAAACTGCTAAATTATTAATTCGGTTGACGTTATCGCCAAGGATGTCTTTGGTCACAGTGTTGAAAGACACTTTAAGATCGTAACGCTTGAATGCTTCCAATAGCATCCAACCCGAGAGTGTCATCATGATCATGGTGAAGGTAATTGTGATAAGAGACCAAGTCGTCCAAGCGCCGGCTCCCGCACTCGGTAACCCTAACATTCCGGCTCCGACACAGACGCTTGCTATGATACAAGCTCCGCCTACTAAAGATGGATTATTGTTCATAATCGTTACTCTTGTTTAAGTTTCATGTTGAGGAAAAAGCCCGCTAAATTTATAGATTTTGTTTTGCTCGATTTAGAAGGAAATAGCGCGCCAATTAGGCGCGCTTTAGTTAGTGATTATTCAACTTCCTTTAGACGGGCTGTGAAGTGGCGTAGCACTTGTGGCTCGTAGGTGAAATCGAGTCCCTTTACGTTGTGGGCATTCTCTTTTACTTTCCCAAATGCTTCGATAACAAAGTCCATGTGCGTTTGGGTGTAAGTAGCACGAGGAATGGTTAGGCGTAACAACTCAGCAGGACAAGGGTGTTGTTTACCCGTTGCAGGATCACGGCCTAATAGTAACGAACCGATTTCCACCGCGCGAATACCTGCTACTTTGTAGAGTTCACAGGCCAAAGCATGGGCTGGGAATTGATGCGAAGGGATATGAGGTAATAGTTTGCCTGCATCAACGAATGCTGCGTGGCCGCCAGCCTGCTGACACACAACCCCAATGGCTTCTAGGCCATCAACAAGGTACTGAACCTGGCCGATACGGTACTCTAGCCAGTCTTGACGCATGCCATCGTATAGACCGACAGCAAGACGCTCCATTGCACCACCTTCAAGACCACCATAAGTAGGGAAACCTTCTTGAATCACACAAAGCGTGCGGCATTCCGTGTAAGTGTCCATCATCGATTCATCTTTGAAACACAACAGACCACCCATTTGAACCATTGCATCTTTCTTAGCAGACATGGCTAAACCATCTGCGTATTTATAGGTTTCACGAGTGATTTCTTCGATAGTCCAATTTTGATAACCCGGTTCGCGTTGCTGAATAAAGTAAGCATTCTCAGCAAAACGCGCAGAGTCCATGATGACAGGAATATCGTAGCGTTGAGCAATCTCGTATACCGCTTTTAAGTTAGCGATAGAGACAGGCTGACCACCGGCAGAGTTACAAGTAATCGTGCTGACAATGTAAGGTACGTTCGCAGGCCCTGCTTCTTCAATCGCCATTTCAAGTTTCGCGATGTCAAAGTTACCTTTGAAATCTGCATTGACAGACGTATCGAACGCATCTTCGGTATAGACGTTTTTCGCCACACAGCAGTTAACCTGAGTGTGACCTTGAGTGGTGTCGAAGAAGTAGTTAGACAGCGCCACCATTTTTGAACGATCGAGGCCTTTTTCTTGCTCACGCTTTTTAATTAGAACAGGAATATAGATTTGCTCTGCACCACGGCCTTGGTGAGTTGGGATAGTCAACTCATAACCGAAGATATCTTTTACCGCATTCGCCAGCGCATAGTAGCTGCGGCTGCCACTGTAAGCTTCGTCACCCATTAGCATTGCTGCTTGCATTCTTTGAGTAATAGAGCCTGTGCCGCTGTCAGTGAGAAGGTCAATAAATACATCGTCACTATCGATAAGGAATGGGTTCATACCCGCTTTAAGGATGGCCTCTTCGCGATATTCACGTGTTGTACGTTTTACTGGTTCAACAACACGAATGCGGAAGGGTTCTGGTAAGTGTTTAAAGTTTTCCATGATAATACCTTTGAATAATTTAAATTTCGTCAGGCGATATTAGTTAACACCCTTTATATATTTAGAGTGCAAAATATCGCGCCAAATAATTAGCGATAAAATTCGAGTGAAATAAATCTATTTGAGAATAACCAAGCAACGACTTTAAATTAATAAAGATGAATGCAAGTATCGAAAAGCGATATAAATAGATTTAGTGTTGATGCTGATTGTTTAATGGATTCGAAAGAATGCAGAAACAACCAAGCAGGCTAGGCGTGTGCAAAAGATGGTAAAATTGAGATTTGATAGTCGTGCGTGTACCAAGCTAGGGAGCTTGACCATAACTTATCTTGAATTTTTAGATTTTTACTCATATCTAAATCCGTTGTGAGTTATAGCTGGTTGACTGATGGAACGATTCTTAACCAAGTTGATCAGTAAGTAAATTGATAGAAATAATAATTGTGATCGAAGTCCTTAACTTGAATATGGAACAAATCATGGCTCACAAATAATCAGCTATAGGATAAGTAAATTTATGATGGAAAATAAATAGAAATTTTAAAACCCATTAAATATTAATGATTCCCTGTAAAAAAGACCTCGATATTATTAATCGAGGTCGACAGTCAATAGAAGGTGAAGAGGTTGGTTTAAAACAATTTACTCGACCAACCCAGTTTCTTTCTTAACACGTGATAGTAGCTGTAATCTTTAGGATGAATGAGCTTTAGAATATTTGGGCTTTGGTAAATATGCACTTCATCACCGGGGGAAACCGGTAGGGATACTTGTCCATCGCAGCTAACTTCCTGTGTTCCGCGATTATCAGGCGAAACCAGCAGTTTTATCTGGCGGTTGCCATCCACAACTAAGGGGCGGCTTGAAAGGGTATGCGGGAACATGGGAACCAGTGTAATGGCGTTTAAACTGGGGGATAAAATCGGCCCGCCGCCAGAAAGTGAATAAGCGGTAGAGCCCGTTGGGGTAGAAACGATAAGGCCATCAGAGCGTTGAGAAAAAGCGAAGCTATTATCTATATAGACTTCAAATTCAATCATATGTGCAATTTTTCCGGGGTGTAATACGGCTTCATTAAGCGCTGCATTATGGCTTTTGACTTGCCCGTGGCGATGAATTTCTGTTTCCAGTAAGAAGCGTTGTTCTTCTAAATATTCGCCATTGAGTACTGCAAGTAGCCTTGGTTGAAAATCTTCTGGGTTGAGATCGGTCAAAAATCCTAAATTGCCACGATTCACCCCAATCACGGAAATGTCGAAGCGTGATAATACGCGTGCGGCACCGAGCATATTGCCATCGCCCCCAACCACAACCGCAAGGTCTGCTTTTTTGCCGATTTCAAGCAGGCTAGCGAAATGTTCCGCAGGTACACCTTCCAATATTTCACTGAGACGATCATCAATAAAGACCGGATATCCCATTGAAGTTAGCCATTGGTAAAGCTCTTTATGTGTTTGAATGGCTTGTTGATCTCTTGGTTTTCCAATGATAGCGATCACTTCAAATGGTTTTTTCATAAATTTTCCAAACTAATTAGGCTTGAATCAGGATTGTTCATCCCCATAATAAGGGCAAGTTATGCCTTTGTGCGAATTTTTGTGTGCTTAACTTTTTGAACTGTGGAGGTTAAGCGCAAAATAGTTGGATTCTGGAGATATCATGAACAACGAAGAAAACAAAATCAAAGAAGAAGAACTACAGCAAGAAGTAGTGGGTCAAGAAGCTGAAGTCGTTGGTACTGACGCGGATATCGATTGGAACGAACAAGTTGAAGTCGATGAGAAAGAGTCCCAAATTGCGCAATTAGAAGCGGCGCTACTGTCGAGCGAAGCAAAAATTCAAGAGCAAAAAGACTCGGTGCTAAGAGCGAAAGCGGAAGTTGAAAATATGCGCCGCCGTTCAGAGCAAGAGATCGATAAAGCGCGTAAATATGCGTTGAGCCGTTTTGCTGAAGAGTTGTTGCCAGTGTTAGACAACCTAGAGCGCACGATTCAAGCTGCTGACGCTGAGAACGAAGTGGTGAAACCGCTGGTGGAAGGTGTGGAACTGACACACAAAACTTTCATTGGCGTAGTTGAAAAGTTTGGCCTGAAAGAGATTAATCCTGAAGGCGAAACATTCAACCCAGAATTGCACCAAGCAATGTCAATTCAAGAGAGCCCAGATCATGAACCTAATACTGTGATGTTTGTGATGCAAAAGGGCTATGAGTTGAATGGCCGAGTGATTCGCCCTGCGATGGTCATGGTATCAAAGTAAAGAGTTGCGAAATAAGCCAAATGCTTTATTGGCGTTAATTTATTCAGTGCCAAAGAGAGGTGTACGTCGCCTCTCTTTTTTATGTCGAAATCGATTAATGTCGAGATAGAAACCTTCATTAAGTGATTTCGGGATTGAAAAAGTCGTTATTTACGCTGTTTAGTCGAAATATCATAACTTTTTTCAATTTTGCCCTTGAAAAGGTGCTGAGTGACCTTATTTATTGGGCATACGAGAAACGAACATCCTTGTTTAGTTTGTGAGTAAGGGTTGAAACCCTGTTCTCCCTCCCCCACATAGGGGGTAGCATAAAACAAAAATAGAATTTATTTGGAGATAGCCTGATGGGTAAAATCATTGGTATTGACTTAGGTACTACTAACTCTTGTGTTGCTGTTTTAGATGGCGACAAACCTCGCGTTATTGAAAACGCTGAAGGTGAACGTACAACTGCATCGGTAATTGCATATACAGATGGTGAGACGCTAGTAGGTCAGCCTGCAAAACGTCAAGCGGTAACAAACCCAACCAATACGCTATTTGCAATTAAGCGTTTGATCGGTCGTCGTTTTGAAGACGAAGAAGTTCAACGTGATATTGAAATAATGCCTTACAAAATCGTGAAGGCTGATAATGGCGATGCTTGGGTTGAAGCAAGAGGCCAAAAAATGGCCGCTCCTCAAGTTTCAGCTGAAGTTCTGAAGAAAATGAAGAAAACAGCTGAAGATTTTCTTGGTGAGCCAGTTACTGGTGCCGTTATTACGGTTCCTGCATACTTTAACGATGCACAACGTCAAGCAACGAAAGATGCAGGTCGTATTGCAGGTCTTGAAGTAAAACGTATCATCAACGAACCAACAGCGGCTGCACTTGCTTATGGTTTGGACAAACAAGGTGGCGATCGCGTTATCGCGGTATACGACCTTGGTGGTGGTACATTTGATATTTCAATCATCGAGATCGATGAAGTTGAAGGCGAGAAAACATTCGAAGTTCTAGCAACTAACGGTGACACACACCTTGGTGGTGAAGACTTTGATAACCGCATGATCAACTATCTCGTTGATGAGTTTAAAAAAGAGCAAGGCATCAACCTAAAAACTGATCCACTTGCGATGCAGCGTCTAAAAGAAGCCGCAGAAAAAGCGAAGATTGAGTTGTCATCAGCGCAACAAACAGATGTGAACTTGCCTTACATCACCGCTGATGCTGCTGGTCCTAAGCACATGAACGTGAAAGTGACACGTGCGAAACTAGAATCTCTAGTGGAAGACCTTGTTCAGCGTTCGCTTGAGCCACTGAAAGTGGCGCTGGCCGATGCAGACTTGTCTGTCGGCGACATCACTGACGTTATCCTAGTGGGTGGTCAGACTCGTATGCCTATGGTTCAGAAGAAAGTGGCTGAATTCTTTGGCAAAGAAGCGCGTAAAGATGTTAACCCAGATGAAGCGGTTGCTGTTGGTGCGGCCATTCAAGGTGGTGTGCTTGCGGGTGAAGTAAAAGACGTACTGCTACTTGACGTAACGCCTCTGTCTCTCGGTATCGAGACAATGGGTGGCGTGATGACTAAGTTGGTTGAGAAAAACACAACGATTCCAACTAAAGCGAATCAAGTATTCTCTACCGCTGAAGACAACCAAAACGCAGTAACGATCCATGTTCTACAAGGTGAGCGTAAGCAAGCCATGTACAACAAATCGCTAGGTCAATTTAACCTAGAAGGTATTCAAGCTGCACCACGTGGCATGCCACAAATTGAAGTTGTGTTTGACTTGGATGCGGATGGTATCTTGCACGTGTCTGCGAAAGATAAACAAACAGGCAAAGAGCAGAAGATCACTATCCAAGCGTCTGGCGGTTTGAGCGATGCTGAAATCGAGAAAATGGTCCAAGAAGCTGAAGCAAACAAAGAAGCGGACAAAAAGTTCGAAGAGTTAGCGACAGCACGTAACCAAGCGGACCAAATGATTCACGGTACTCGTAAGCAAATTGAAGAGGCGGGTGATGCTCTTCCTGCTGACGACAAAGTGAAGATTGAAGCGGCCATTACTGAGCTTGAAGAAGCGAAGAAAGGTGAAGACAAAGAAGCGATCGACGCTAAAGTTCAAGCGCTTATGGCTGCTGCTCAAAAACTGATGGAGATCGCTCAGCAAAAAGCTCAAGCACAACAAGCGGGTGAAGGCCAACAACAGTCTGCAGAAGACGATGTCGTTGACGCTGAGTTTGAAGAAGTCAAAGAAGACAAAAAGTAATTGATTGAGTTCCCTCCTTTTCAACGGGGAGGGCTAGGGTTGGGTGGCTCGCGAGTTTAACCCACCCTAACTTCTCTAAGAGAAGAATGAAATCAACGGTATGATGCGGGCGTTTGGGGTAACTCTTACGCCCGTATGTCTGTAATTAATGAAAACTCATTGGTGTCCATCTAACTAACAGTGTCTTTTTAGTTTGAATTCACTAGAATCTAGAGCCATTAGTTAGGTCGATATAAACACCAAGCGGCAGCGTGTCGTTTGCGGTAACAAATTGGTGACGAAGAAGATGTCAAAACGTGATTTTTACGAAGTATTAGGCGTAGGCCGAGATGCCTCTGAGCGCGATATTAAAAAGGCGTACAAGCGCCTAGCAATGAAGTTTCACCCTGATAGAAACCAAGGGGATGACAGCGCTTCGGACAAGTTTAAAGAAGTAAAAGAAGCGTATGAAATTTTAACCGATTCGCAAAAGAAAGCGGCTTATGATCAGTACGGTCATGCTGCTTTTGAACAAGGCGGAATGGGCGGTGGCGGCTTTGGTGGCGGCAGTGCTGATTTTGGCGATATCTTCGGTGATGTCTTTGGTGACATTTTCGGTGGTGGTCGTCGGGGCGGTGGTCAAGCGCGTGCACAACGTGGTGCTGACTTGCGTTACAACATGGAACTGTCTTTAGAAGAGGCCGTTCGTGGTTGTTCAAAAGAGATTGAAGTGCCAACACTGGTCCATTGTGATTCTTGTGAAGGTACTGGCGCGAAGAAAGGCTCGTCTGCGCAAACGTGTGGAACCTGTCATGGTCACGGCCAAGTACAGATGCGCCAAGGATTTTTTGCTGTACAGCAAACCTGTCCGACTTGCCATGGTAAAGGTAAGATCATTAAAGACCCATGTAACGTGTGTCATGGACAGGGGCGTAAGCAAAAAACCAAAACGCTTAATGTTAAAATTCCAGCCGGTGTGGATACGGGCGATCGCATTCGTTTATCTGGCGAAGGTGAAGCGGGAGAAATGGGCGCTCCAGCGGGGGATTTGTACGTACAAGTTCACGTCAAAGAGCACCACATTTTTGAACGTGATGGCAACAACTTATACTGTGAAGTCCCTGTAAGTTTTGCTATGGCGGCACTTGGCGGTGAAGTTGAAGTTCCAACACTCGATGGTCGTGTAAACTTGAAAGTGCCAGAAGAGACGCAAACAGGGCGCATGTTCCGTATGCGTGGTAAAGGTGTGAAAGGCGTACGCGGTGGGGCGATCGGTGATTTGGTTGTCAAACTCGTGGTTGAAACACCAGTGAAACTGAGCGCGCGTCAAAAAGAACTATTACGTGAATTTGAAGAAACTTGCGGTGGTGAAGCGGCAAATAAGCATAAGCCTAAATCGGAAGGTTTCTTTAATGGCGTGAAAAAGTTCTTCGATGATTTAACCAGCTAATTCACTGTTGAATTATTATCTATCCAATAAGGCCTGCAATGCAGGCCTTATTCGTTCCAGATACAGGATGACTTTGTCCTCCCCTCACAAACGGAACATTTGTAGTGTTCTATTTCCAACATGCGCTTGGGGCTGATTCGTTGGTTGATTTCAATGTCATGACCTTATCGCTGGTTAGACATTCATCCTTGTCTTGGCCTCTGGTGCTCTGCGCCGTCGCGGTGATGGTGTAGCTACTGGTTGCGGAGCTGGCGACTGAAAACTGATAGCGTTCAGCATCGCTTTCACAGATGACGCAATTTCCCCCTGAAATGATCCCGCTCCAGTCATAACCCTTATCGTAGTGATGCTCCAGTTCCAGTTGAATTCTCCCCATATCGGCGAGTGCGGTGGTTCGGTGCCCTTTTAAAACGTGCTTGGTATAACTTGGATAAGCGATTGCAGACAGTACGCCAATAATCACAACCGCAATCAATAATTCGATCAATGTCATCCCGAACGACCGCCGGTTGTGGTTGTTGCATTTAGAATTTCGAATCATCACGTGGAGTTCCTTGTTGATTTACCCGCTATTTTTATTAGGTGATAGCATTCGCGCAAGGTGAATTTTGTTTCATATTTTAATTACATAGGAATTTGGGAAATGGCTCGCGGGTTTACTTTACTTGAGCTGCTTATCACGGTTTCCGTTTTGTCTATTTTACTCACGATAGCGGCTCCCAATTTCAAACAAGTCAGTGATACGCAAAAGATGCAACGTTTAGCGGGTGAGATTAATGGCTTGATGATGAGCGCCCGTTCGGAAGCAGTAATGAGAAAGCAGCCGCTATGGGCGCATATTGTCATGTCGGGTTCGGTTAATAGCCAAGGTGAATGGCAAATCGTGCTGACTAATTCAGGAACCTATCCCGGGGGGCAAGTGATTTCATCGCTATCGGGGCAACCTTATCGCAATATTGAATTGGGGGTGAATTACCCGTCAAATCAGATCCATTTTGAAGCCATTAATGGCCGAGCTGTAAATGGGAGCCTTGATTTTTCAACACACCAAGGTGCACTCAAATTCACGACCTATAGACCTTCAGGACGAATGCGCCTATGTGGTAATGGAGGAGACTATTTTGGTTTTAAGCAGTGCAGCTAACATACCGAGAGCAAAAAAGCATACCTATAAAGCTCATATCGCTGAAACCAAGCAGATGGGGGCAACGTTAATTGAGTTCATGGTGGCATCCATGCTTGGCTTGATTGCGATAGCCATTATTGGCTCTGTATTCATCACTGGGCAGAAGGTAGCGACCGAAAGAGGCAAGGAGCTACTGCTACTGCAACAAGTGACGGGCGCGCTGCAATACCTCAAACAAGATATTCAACGTGCAGGTTATGACGGCGGTCATGGTAACTCACTCACGTTATTGGATAGCGATGATATCGTTTTTGTTTCGGCTGACCAATCAACGCTTGCGTATGCCTACCTTGATGATACGGGGGCAACGAAACAGATCAGAAATGTTGGGTTTGTCATGACTTCTGGCGCGTTAGGTGTCTGTGACAGGCCGACGTCTGTGATTTCAGGGGCCAAAACCGTTTCCCAAGCGACGGCTGGTTGCTCTGCTATTTTTGATACTAACCAGATTAATGTGACTCATTTTCAAGCCCAGCGAGCATCATTAGCGGCGAATGGTGTGAGCTCAGCCTACATGACGATCTCTATGGCAGCAGAGTTGGTGGGGGATAGCCGTGTATCAACATCATTTGGAGTGGCAATAAAACAAAGGAATTGGCAGTAATGAAGCAAGCTCAGCAAGGCGCTGTAACGTTATTGATCACCACGCTTTTGTTGGTGCTCGCTTTAGTGGTGGCATTAGGCTCCTACCGTTCGCTCTTTTTTCAGATCAAACGAGCACAAAATGAGGTGCAAGCGAGGCAACAGCATTGGCGAGCAGAAGGGGGGCTTGAGTGTGGTTATAGCCATATTGTGAACAATAAAAATAGTTCAATTCCCAATAACCTCAATACCTTGTGTGTCGATTTAGAGTTAACGTACCTCTCTGCAGACCCTACTAACGCCAGTACACTTATGTCCCAGTATCAAATGACGACGTTGAAAAAGAACATTCTGTTTCAACGTGGGAGAAGTCCAGGAGCCATTCGTTCTACTTCAGACTTAATAGTGTTTGGCTCTACACTTATTTCTCCACCAGATCCCGGGCCCAAAAATAGTGATGGGAAATATGAATGCGCGGCTATCGCCGTTGCTAAATATGTTATTGCTACGGCGGGAGTGACAAATAATGGTGTTGGGAGTGCTATTCAAAAACCAAGCGCTGTTTTTGACAATAGTGCCGATTGCGCGCCGACGCATAAAACGAACAGTAGTTCACAAAGCGGTATTTGGAAAAATAGTAGCGGTCTTTATGAAGCAGTCGATGTCAAAAATGATATTTACCGAGATGAAACGCTAAACCCATTTAAAGATCTCTTTGGTTACGAACGGGGAGAATGGGAAAAAGCACGCGACGATACTGAATTTAAGTTCTTGAGTTACACAATGACCAGTGGTGATGTTGATTGTGTTTCGAAATTTAAAGGTGCTTTGGTTCTTGGTCAGCCCAATCAAGTATGGATTGATGGCAGTTGTCAACTGAACCAAGCATCGATTGATACAATGTCAACCATACAAAATGCTCATCCTGGGACTTACCTTTTTTTGCTGGTGCATAATGGCGTGTTAGGGATTCGAGGGAGTGGCAGCATTCAAGGGGTGCTCTTTCATTTTAACAGTGGATTTGCCGCTGATACGGCAAATTGGAATGGATTTGATACTGAACTCATCGCGGATCTCAATGCTAATTTTGATGCACCGATAAAAACATTGTACGGCAGCGCTACCACCTTGACGCCAAAGCACGCTACCTACTTACAGTCGGGATCTTTTCAATTTACCGGAGGAATGGCCTTTGATACCCAAGGTCAGATAGCACTATTTTATAACTCGCTACGTTTGCAATATAACAGTGATATTGAAAACAGCTTTTCCTTTTCGGTTCCACCTAGATGGCAAAAAGGTTCATGGAATGATCTCTAAGCAGCAAGGATTTAGCCTAATAGAAGTAATGATATCGTTTGTTCTAATTGGTGTTGGGGCACTGGGTTTGGTCAAATTACAAGTGTTGGTTGAGCAAAAGGCGGATTTTGCCGTTCATAGTATCGAAGCACTACATTTGGCCGAACAAAAGTTGGAATGGTTTCGTAGCCGTGGCGCTTCTGCCGCGATTTCTACTCTCACGCCAGCGAATTTTGATAGTGATATTGTTAACGGACAAGATCACTCACATCCCTTTTATACACTCAGTTGGTCAGTACCAACGGTCTCTTTATCGGGCTCACTGAAAACCATTTATATTGAGTCCTATTGGCATGATCGTCAGGGAAATAAGCAGTCGGTTGAGCTGAAAACCATGATTTCGCAGTTCAGTGAGTTTGATTAGCGTCTCGATGCTTATACAAAAATGAAATATTTGATTTTGCAAATTGGTTACTGATTTGTAGGAAAAAAGAGCATAAGAATGTGTTTGGATTGTTGTGGTGGAATGCTATTTTTGCAAAATATGTCCCCGTTTTTGTAAAAAACTGTAGAAGCTTGTGCTTTGGTTGAGGCTTTTTTATAGAATAACCGACGATTAATAGGTCAAATAAATTGATATAGGCCTACAGCAGCAACATCACATATGGAGTTACGAATGAGTAACCAAGTCGTAAAACAAGCACCATTTCCGAAGCCGAGCGGTATGGATCGCTTTTTAAATTTTATTGAACGTGCAGGAAATAAAATTCCTGACCCTGCGATTTTGTTCTTCTGGGCACTGATTATTGTTTGGGTTTCATCGGCACTGTTATCGAATGTGACATTTGATTTGACCAACCCTCGAACGGGTGAAGCACTGCAAGTTAATAACCTACTGACAGGTAAAGCGCTCGCGAGTTTTCTAGCCAATATGGTGACCACATTCACCAGCTTTGCGCCGCTAGGTATCGTGCTGGTTGCCATGCTCGGTGTGGGAGTGGCTGATTCTTCAGGGTTTATCACTACAGGCCTTAAGAAAATGCTAAATTTCACGCCAGCGAAACTACTAACACCGATGCTGATTTTGGTGGCGATAGTGTCGCATACGGCTGCTGATGCTGGTTATGTATTGGTTATTCCTCTGGGTGGGATTATTTTCCATGCGGCAGGGCGTCATCCACTGGCCGGTATTGCAGCCGCATTTGCTGGTGTTTCTGGTGGCTTTTCAGCGAACTTTATCCCTTCTGGTATTGATCCTTTGCTCGCTGGTTTTACACAAACCGCCGCACAAATTTTGGATCCTCAATACATAGTGAATCCGCTGGCGAACATTTTCTTCACGGGTTTATCTTCGGTGATCATCGTTGCGATTGGTTGGTATGTGACTGAGAAAATTATTGAACCTCGTCTAGCGAATATGCCTGTCGATGAAGATGCGGAAATAGCGCCTGATCTAGGAACATTCAGCGCAACGGAATCGAGAGCATTTCGTTTTGCTGGCTGGGCAATGGTGGTAGGTATTGCATTACTAGTAGCGGCTTTGATCCCAGAAAACTCAGCACTGCGTTCGCCTGATGGTGAGCTAACGGCCTTTTCTGCGCCAGTGATGAAGTCGATCGTTCCTTTGATTTTTATCTTGTTTATTATTCCGGGAATTGTGTATGGCCGAGTGGCTGGCACCTTTAAAAACAGTAATGACGTGATAAAAGCGATGTCTGGCACCATGGCTACGATGGGCGCATACATAGTGATGTCGTTCTTCTGTGCTCAGTTCCTATCAGCGTTTGGTCAATCTAATATTGGTACTATGTTGGCATTGTATGGTGCCGAAGGCCTAAAAGCGATGGACTTACCCGGCCAAGCAACGATTGTGGGGATGATTTTACTCACGGCTAGCGTTAATTTGCTGGTGGGTTCGGCCTCGGCAAAATGGGCATTGATTGGTCCAATTCTGGTACCTATGCTGATGGCGGTAGGGATTTCTCCCGAGCTATCGCAAGCGGCTTACCGCGTGGGCGATTCGGTTTCTAACATTATCTCTCCACTGATGGTCTTCTTCCCATTAGTCGTGGTGTATTGCCAACGTTATGTAAAATCGACGGGCATTGGCACCTTGGCTTCAATGATGATGCCTTTCTCCATTGCGATGCTGATTGGTTGGACGCTGTTCCTGCTCGCTTACTGGGCTTTTGGTATTCCGCTAGGGGTGCAAGCGCCTTACACATACAGCTTGTAGCGTTAACGTTATTTATCGAGTCTGAATTAAAAGCCCGCGAGTGTATCGCGGGCTTTTTCAATCTCATTTGTGCAGATGTTGCGCGTGAAATGCTAAGTGATCATCAATGAAACTTTGAATGAAAAAATAACTGTGATCGTAACCTTTATGCATTCTTAACGAGAGTGGGCTATTGCTCGCTTGTGCAGCGGCGAGTAAGCGTTCAGGTTTAAGCTGTTCGTGTAAAAACGGGTCTTCCTCTCCTTGGTCAACCAAAATGGGTAAGGATGATGAGTGAGTAGTGAGCAATTCAACCGCATCGTATTGTTTCCAATCTTGCTGGTTATTACCAAGGTAGTGGCGAAATGCTTTTTGCCCCCAAGGGCAGTGTATTGGGTTGCTTATCGGGCTAAAGGCTGAAATCGAGCGATAGCGTTGAGGGTTTTTCAATCCGATGGTTAACGCACCATGGCCACCCATACTGTGTCCTGCAATCGCTCGCTGTTGGTTTACGGGAAAATGTTGCTCTATTAAGGCTGGAAGTTCTTGCACAATGTAGCTGTACATTTGGTAGTGCTTATCCCAAGGCGCTTGAGTTGCGTTGAGGTAAAATCCTGCGCCAAGGCCAAAATCATACGCTCCTTGCGGGTCGTCAGGAACACCTTCACCTCTTGGGCTGGTATCGGCGGCAACAATCGCGATACCGAGCTTAGCCGCGCTTTGAAATGCGCCAGCTTTTTGCATGAAGTTTTCATCGCTGCATGTTAAGCCGGATAACCAATACAACACCGGAACCGATTGGTAGGCCGCTTGAGGTGGAAGATAAATAGCAAAACGCATACTGCACCCTAGTACTTGTGATGAGTGCGTGTACTGTTTATGCCAGCCTTCAAATACTTTGGCTTGGCTAATGTTTTCAATGTGCATAGCAAGTTTCCCCACCCAGCCCTTTAAGAAAAAAGGCTGGCTATTAAGGCTTATTGGTCAAAATGAATCACAGAACGAATACTTTCGCCTTTATGCATTAAATCAAAGGCTTGGTTTATATCCTCTAAACCCATGGTATGGGTAATAAACTCTTGCAAACCAAATTCGCCTGCCAGATAGCGCTCGACAATGTGTGGTAGTTCCGAGCGGCCTTTTACGCCGCCAAATGCACTACCACGCCATACTCGGCCCGTCACTAATTGGAAAGGGCGAGTTGATATTTCTTGGCCCGCGCCAGCCACACCAATAATGACCGATTCTCCCCAGCCTTTATGGCAGCATTCTAACGCTTGGCGCATTACATTGACGTTACCGATGCACTCAAAAGAAAAATCAACACCGCCATCAGTCATCTCAATAATCACTTCTTGGATTGGCTTAGTCAGAGTTTTCGGGTTCAGGCAGTCCGTTGCACCAAGCTGAGTAGCAAGCTCAAACTTACTCTCATTGATATCAATGCCAATAATACGGCTGGCACCGGCCATTCTTGCGCCAATAATGGCGGAAAGCCCGATGCCGCCTAGGCCAAAGATGGCCACAGTATCACCTTGTTTAACTTTGGCCGTATTAAGCACCGCGCCCATGCCCGTTGTGACACCACAACCGAGCAAGCAGACCTCTTCTAATGGAGCCGCTTTATTGACCTTAGCCAAGGAAATTTCTGGCAACACGGTATACTCAGAAAAGGTGGAGCAACCCATATAATGGAAAATGGGTTGGCCGTCTTTATAGAAACGTGTAGTGCCATCCGGCATTAATCCTTTTCCTTGCGTTTCACGTACTGCTTGGCACAGGTTAGTTTTACCTGATTTACAGAATTTGCATTCACCACACTCTGCGGTGTACAAGGGAATGACATGATCTCCTACCTCGACGCTGGTTACCCCTTCACCAATCCTCTCAACGATACCGCCGCCTTCGTGGCCGAGGATAACCGGAAAAATCCCTTCAGGGTCTTCACCAGATAGCGTAAAGGCATCGGTATGACAAACGCCGCTCGCAATAATACGCACCAACACTTCGCCTTTTTGGGGCAACATAACGTCAACCTCCTCGACTTTTAGTGGTTGATTTGGCCCCCACGCAATCGCCGCGCGAGATTTAATGAATTGATGTGATGACATAAGATTTTCCTTTGCACATTACTTGAAGTTTCAAGTGAGTTGGGGAGAGTGACAGTATATTCCCTTCTTGAAATTTGATAATCGGTCTAAAATAAGAATCACTTTTACTTATCAGTAATAATTAAGATGGCGAGTTGGGAAGGCATTCATGAATTTGTTGCGGTGGCTGAAACTGGAAGTTTTACCGCAGCAGCACATAAACTATCGACATCAGTAGCGAATGTCAGCCGACGTATTGCGCTATTAGAAGAGCGCTTGGCGGTAAAGTTGTTGCAACGTACCACGCGGCGAGTCTCCCTGACCGAAGCGGGTCAACTCTATTATCATCAGTGTCGGCAATTGGTTGAAGGCTTAGCGCAGGCTGATCTTGCTGTCACGCAGATGCAGCAAACGCCGTCAGGTTTACTGAAAGTGACCGCTCCGGTGACTTATGGTGAGCAGAAAGTCGCGCCTTTGCTGCATGAGTTTTTGCAGTTACATCCTCAATTGGAGTTGGAACTGATACTCACTAACCAAAAATTGGATCTGATTGCGGAAGGAATTGATGTCGCCGTACGATTAGGGCAGTTAGATGATTCGAGTTTTATTGGCAAAAAGTTATCCAACCGACAACTGTTTGTCTGCGCTAGCCCTGACTATTTGGTGAAATATGGCACTCCCTATTCATTGTCAGAGTTGGTTCATCACCAATGTTTACAAGGCACTATGAACTATTGGCGATTTAAGGATCAGCAACGCTCCCGTGAAATCGGTGTTAAAGGAAAAATTAAATGCAACAGCGGTGTGGCGTTATTGAATGCCGCGTTGCAAGGGATTGGAATCGTACAATTGCCCGACTATTATGTAGAGCCGTATTTGCTCTCGGGTGAGTTGCAAGAAGTGCTACATCAGTACCGAGATGATCGTGAAGGTGTATGGGCCTTATACCCACAAAATCGCCATTTGTCCTCAAAAGTTAGGCTGCTGGTGGATTTTCTGGCAGAACGGCTATCGTCCGCTAACGGCAAAGGCTAGTGAAAGAGAAAATAGGATATATGAATACACAGTTTACCGTTCAAGATCAAAAGTTTATGCGCCGAGCCATCGCGCTTGCCAATCTTGCAGAACAAGCAGGTGAAGTGCCTGTGGGCGCTGTGCTTGTTAAAGATGGCGAAATCATTGCTGAAGGTTGGAATGCCTCTATTGGTCAACATGATGCAACAGCGCACGCTGAAATTCAGGCTTTGCGTCAAGCAGGTCAACGGTTACAAAATTATCGTTTGCTTGATACTACCTTATACGTCACTTTAGAGCCCTGTCCAATGTGCGCAGGCGCACTGCTGCATAGCCGAGTCAAAAGGATTGTCTTTGGCGCTCCAGATCTCAAAGCTGGGGCGGCCGGTACGGTGCTGAATTTATTTGAAAGCCAAGCCTCCTATCATTATGCGACGGTCGATAAAGGATTGTTAGAAGAGGAGTGTCGGGAGCAACTGCAATCTTTTTTTAGACGAAGACGCGCAGAGATACAGGCAGAAAAACAGCGGAATAAGCAACAGAGTGATGGGCTTTAGCAAACATCCACTTTGAGTAGATGTTTGCCGCTGAAGGTTAAGCAGAGATTAATTGCATAAATGCACGGTTACGCCAGATAATTTTCTTTTTATTATTGGATAACATACGTTTACGACGGTTTGCTGCCACCGTTTTATTAAGGTGTTTTGATAGCTTTTTACGTTTAAGCATAAACAACCTCCTACTGCTGAGTTTTGACAATGATCCCTAATGGTTTAGGGTGCCTTATGACAATCTTAATCTGCCTTTATAGTGCAGGATTGTTACCATAATATGAAACTTAGAAAACGATCTTTTTCACGTTTTGATGTATGGGCTGCACACTTGGAAATCAAGTGTGCAATTTTCGTTCAACGTGGAAGATTTAGCTATTGTTATGCTTATTGAGCTATGGGGTCGAGATACTGATTATCCTGCGCCTCATCGGCCGATTCCATAGCTTCTAACGCGGCCTCCTCCTCCTCAATACTGATCACAACCAAATCATCAGTACCTGAACTATTGTCTATCTGCTTTTGTTGATCAACATGGCCAATAATACTTTGATAATAGCGACGAATATTTTCAACGTAGGCCTTGGCTTCGTCACCTCGCGCGTAGCCATATCGAGTCTGGCTGAAGTATTTCTTTTGTCTCAGTTGAGGGAGGCGTTCTTTGACTTCAGTCCATGAATCAGGGTTCGCACCTTGTTGCTTGGTTAAGCGTCTTGCATCCATCATATGCCCATAGCCGACGTTATAGGAAGCGAGAGCAAACCAAATTTTCTCATGTTCTGGGATGGAGTCTGGTATACGCTGTACCATCCGACGCAGGTATTCGACACCACCACGAATCGATTGTTCCGGATCGAGTCGATTGGCGACACCAACACTTCTTGCCGTAGGGAGAGTCAACATCATCATACCGCGGACCCCGGTGGGGGATTTAGCTAACGGATTCCAGTGAGACTCTTGATAAGCTAAGGCGGCAATCAATCGCCAATCAAACTCGTCAGAATATTGTTGGAAAAGAGGTGCCCATTTTGGTAAGCGGACATCGAGTGCTCTAATAAAGGCGCGCGTATCGACATAATCAAACGTGCCCACGTGACCAATATATTTCTCTTCCAAGGCCGCTAATTGACCAGATTGTTTAAGGTTGCCAAAAAACTCAATCATCAAGGCGTATAAGCTTTCATCTTCAGAACGACGCATATACCAAGCGATAGGCTGATCTTCAGTTAATTCAAAGGCGACGGCTAAGTCAGGGTAGATTCGCTGCGACAGCGAGACTTCGACCGAATCAGCCATGGTAAATAGCAGTTCGCCATTCGAAACCTGTTTTAAAAGGTCGTTAACGTCGGCGTTATTATTCACATTGTACTGAAACTCTGGGTAGGTCTGTTTAATGTCGCTGAGCGTATTTTCAAAGTGGGATTCATTCACGATAGAAAAAACGCTGTCACCTTCATGACCAGCAATCAGTTCCGGTTGTTTTTCCAGTAATTGTTTTAAATTTCTTGGACGCCAGTTGCCTTTCTTATAGACGACTTGTTGGCTGACATAGTAATAAGCGGGCCCTGTTCTGTACTCATTCAAGCGTTGATTCGATTGACTTAACCCTGCTGCAACAACGTCGATTTCCCCATTTTTCAGTGCAGGAAAGAGACTAGACAACCGATAAGCGGGTTTCATCTCTAGTTTAACCCCAAGCTGATTGGCAAATTCGCGTGCTAGTTCGTAGTCCAGCCCTGCAGGGCCATCTGGGCCAATGTAGTAGGAGAGTTGATTGTTCAACGTACCCACTCGCAATACGCCACGTTCACGAATATGGTCAAGCTCGCTTTTAGGATCTGAATCGATTTGGCAACCGACTACAAAAAGAGTGAGTAGGAAAATGGACAATGAGCGATGAAGCTGAATCAGATAATACTTTGGCATTTATGAGCGATCTCTTACATCAATTACTGCCTTTATATCAAAGGCGGCCATATTGGCAAAGTTTCAGATCAAAAACGGATGAAAAAGTGTCGGCGACCACGCTAATGTGGCTGTATTTCAAATTTGACAAAAAAAATGACGCAAACGGTTGCTTTTGGTGTTACGTCACAAAAAGAATTCCTTTATAATGAGTTCGAAATCACGAGGTGAAATTGGTATGTATTCAGTTTTCTTTTATTAACTTATTGTATTTTAATGATTTTGAATTCATTCCAATTACACCTCAACCCACTGTATAAGAGACCTAAGCACATGAGAATTTTGCGTGGCTCCCCAGCGCTTTCTGAGTTTCGTGTTAACAAACTCGTTGAACTTTGTCGTGAACAGCAACTGCCTGTATCGGGTATTTACGCGGAGTTCATGCATTTTGCTGATCTCTCTGCGGATTTAGACGCTCAATCCCTTGAAAAATTAGAGAAACTACTCACTTATGGCCCAACGATTCAAGAACATGAGCCACAAGGTCTTCTTTTACTGGTCACTCCTCGCCCTGGAACCATCTCGCCTTGGTCTTCCAAAGCGACGGATATTGCGCATAACTGTGGTTTGAATGAGGTGAAGCGCTTAGAGCGAGGTACGGCTTACTACATCGAATTAGATCGCGAACTTTCTCAACCGCAACTTGTTACGCTTTATTCACTGCTGTACGACCGAATGATGGAAGTCGTGTTTACCGATTTCGAATCAGCAACCTCACTGTTTAAAGTCGCTGAACCTGCTCCCGTAGCGTACGTCGACTTGCTGAATGGCGGCCGCTCAGCGCTTGAAAAAGCAAACGTTACCCTTGGGCTTGCATTGGCTGACGATGAAATTGATTATTTGTTCGAAAGCTTCGTCACTAAGCTTGAGCGTAATCCAACCGATATCGAATTAATGATGTTTGCTCAAGCAAACTCTGAGCATTGTCGCCATAAAATCTTCAATGCCGATTGGACTATTGATGGCGTTAAGCAAGATAAATCGCTGTTTAAGATGATCAAAAACACTTATGAAGTGACTCCTGATCACGTGCTGTCCGCCTATAAAGATAATGCTGCCGTCATGGTGGGTTCAGAAGTTGGGCGTTTTTTCCCTGATCCAGAGACACGCCAATATGGTTATCACCATGAAAAAGCGCATATTTTAATGAAGGTGGAAACACACAACCACCCTACGGCAATTGCTCCTTGGCCGGGCGCTTCAACGGGTTCCGGTGGTGAAATTCGTGACGAAGGTGCAACGGGTATTGGTGGAAAACCTAAAGCCGGGTTAGTCGGTTTTACTACTTCAAACTTGCGTATTCCTAATTTTGTGCAGCCTTGGGAAACGGATTTTGGTAAACCGGGGCGCATTGTCACGGCACTCGATATTATGCTGGAAGGCCCGCTCGGTGGCGCGGCTTTTAACAACGAATTTGGTCGTCCCAACTTGTTAGGTTACTTCCGTACTTACGAAGAGAAAGTTAACTCTCACGCAGGTGAAGAAGTGCGTGGTTATCACAAACCAATCATGATTGCTGGTGGGATGGGGAATATCCGCGACGAGCATGTGCAGAAAAAAGAGATCCCTGTTGGCGCGAGCTTAATTGTGCTTGGTGGTCCGGCAATGAACATTGGCCTTGGTGGGGGCGCCGCTTCTTCTATGGCATCTGGTCAATCTGCGGAAGATCTTGATTTTGCGTCGGTACAGCGTGAAAACCCAGAGATGGAACGCCGCTGCCAAGAGGTGATTGATCGCTGCTGGCAACTCGGTGAGGCGAATCCGATCGCCTTTATCCATGATGTGGGCGCTGGTGGTATCTCAAACGCATTGCCTGAGCTTGTTGATGATGGTGAACGTGGCGGTATTTTCCAACTGCGTGATGTACCTAACGATGAGCCGGGAATGAGCCCGCTTGAAATTTGGTGTAATGAATCACAAGAGCGTTACGTACTGGCTGTAGCGCCAGAAAACATGGCGCGCTTTGACGCCATTTGCCAACGTGAGCGCGCGCCTTATGCTGTTGTGGGCATTGCCACTGAAGAGCGTGAACTGAAATTGGAAGATTCACATTTCGACAATACGCCAATTGATATGCCGATGGACGTATTGCTTGGCAAAACACCTAAAATGTATCGTGATGTGAAGACGCTGAAAGTTAATAATCCAGCACTTGATCGCCGTGATATCGAATTGAACGAAGCGATTGATCGTATACTGCGTCTCCCTGCGGTTGCAGAAAAAACCTTCCTCATCACCATTGGTGACCGAACCGTCACTGGCTTGGTCGCTCGTGACCAAATGGTTGGTCCGTGGCAAGTGCCAGTAGCAAACTGCGCGGTCACTGCGGCAAGTTATGATACTTACCATGGCGAAGCGATGTCGATGGGTGAGCGCACGCCAGTTGCCTTGCTGGATTTTGGGGCATCGGCACGTTTAGCCGTGGGCGAAGCGATCACCAATATTGCCGCTACCCATATCGGTGATATCAAACACATTAAGTTGTCGGCGAACTGGATGTCACCAGCGGGTCACCCAGGTGAAGATGCTGGTTTGTATGAGGCAGTAAAAGCGGTCGGTGAAGAGCTTTGTCCTGCGCTCGGCCTGACTATCCCAGTGGGTAAAGATTCGATGTCGATGAAGACCAAATGGGATGAAAATGGCGAACAAAAAGAAGTGACCTCTCCGCTATCATTGGTGATCACGGCATTTGCTCGTGTTGAAGATGTACGTAACACCATCACCCCTCAGTTAAGAACCGATAAGGGCGAAACCTCACTGGTTTTGATTGATTTAGGTAATGGTAAGAATCGCTTGGGCGCAACGGCGTTAGCACAAGTCTACAAACAGTTGGGTGATAAACCCGCAGACGTAGATAATGCGGCGCAGCTTAAAGCCTTCTATGAAGCGATCCAAACCTTGGTCGCGAATCAGCAGATTATTGCCTATCACGATAAAGGTGACGGTGGTCTATTCGTTACTCTAGCTGAAATGGCCTTTGCTGGTCATTGTGGCGTGAAAGCCGATATCGCCGCGCTAGGTGATGATGCGTTGGCCGCGTTATTCAATGAAGAGCTGGGCGCAGTCATTCAAGTTCGTCACCACGATTTAGAAACGGTGATCTCGACGCTAACGGCGCATGGTTTACAAGCGTGTTCACACGTTATCGGTCGTGTTGACGCTTCTGATGAGTTAGCCATTACCGCTGGTGAACAACCTATTGTTGTGCGTAACCGCACCGAACTTCGCACCATTTGGGCTGAAACCACGCATAAGATGCAAGCGCTGCGCGATAACCCGCAGTGCGCGGACCAAGAGTTTGCAGCAAAACAAGATAACAGTGATAAAGGTCTTAACGTCAGTTTGAGCTTTGACGTGCAGCAGGATGTTGCGGCACCGTATATTGCTAAAGGCGTGAAGCCAAAAATGGCTATTTTGCGCGAGCAAGGGGTTAACTCACACGTTGAAATGGCGGCAGCGTTTGATCGCGCAGGCTTTGAAACAACCGATATACACATGAGCGACATCTTAACGGGTCAAGCGGTGCTTGACGAGTACCAAGGCCTCGTCGCATGTGGTGGGTTCTCTTATGGTGACGTATTGGGCGCGGGCGAAGGCTGGGCGAAATCAGTGCTGTTTAATGTACAAGCTCGTGAACAGTTCCAACGTTTCTTCCAACGTGAAGATACTTTCTCGCTAGGAGTGTGTAACGGCTGTCAAATGCTGTCGAATTTGAAAGAGTTAATCCCTGGTGCGGATTTATGGCCGCGTTTTGTGCGCAATGAATCAGAGCGTTTTGAAGCGCGCTTTAGCTTAGTGGAAGTGCAGCAATCTGATTCACTGTTTTTTAATGAGATGGCTGGCTCGCGCATGCCGATTGCGGTTTCGCATGGCGAAGGGCGCGTTGAAGTTCGTGATACGGCACATTTAGTGGCGATTGAACAATCAGGCACTGTTGCGCTGCGTTTTGTGGATAACAACGGCCATGCCACACAGCAATATCCGAACAACCCAAATGGTTCACCAAATGCCATTACAGGCTTAACGACTCAAGATGGCCGTGTGACGATCATGATGCCGCACCCAGAGCGCGTGTTCCGCACGGTAGCGAACTCTTGGCATCCTGATTCTTGGGGTGAAAACAGCCCATGGATGCGTATGTTCCAAAATGCACGTAAGAACTTAGGGTAACTCACCTTGTCGCCAGTGAGAGAAACGACTTAGTCTTGTTATTCCAGCCGCTGCAACTCAGCGGCTTTTTTGTTTACTTTGAGGATGAATTTTTTGTAAAAAATGCAGAAAAAAATTGTGATTTGTGCTCTAATGCCGCGCTTACCAAGGGATGGTGTTCAACATCCGCCGCCATATAATATAATGGCGCGCGACAAACGTTGATGAGTAATCCCTTATTATTCCCTTAGGAAAACGAAAATGTCAGAAAGTAAAAAATTTACCATCAAAGTGACTGAAAAGCGCAATGGTTGGGCGGCGGAAATCGTACGTCAAGTGACCTCTCGCAGAAGTGTTGTTTCAAAGCGCGAAATGGGTTTTGAAAGCGAAGCACAAGCACAAGCTTGGGCGGAAAAAGAGCTCAGTGGCTTTATTGAGAACCAAGCGAAACGCAATGAGCGTAAGGCTCTGGCAAGAAAAGAGAAAAAAGCTTAGTACAAAAAATCTGAGTGCTGTGCTTTAAGAACTGTTATTTGAACGAAAACCCGCTTTAAATTAGCGGGTTTTTTATGCCTTAACGAAATTGACCGATTTGCGGTAAAAACTCAAAACCTGCACTGGCTAAGCGAGCCTCTAATGCTGCCCGATCGATATCAAAGTCATCTGCCAGCTTATCAAGATCGCCATTAAAATCATCACGTAGCTTCATATTGATGATGCTCATCAGCATGATTGGATCCATCGAGGCAAAATTGGCTAAATTCATCACTTATCCTCGAAATCAGAAATCAGCAAGTTAGCTGCCGCAAAGGCTGCTTGCTCTCGAACCGCTTTTGGCAGCGATTCGTCTGCTGCGACATCATTCAAGGTTTTGATGGCGCAGGAGATTGCTTGAGGAATATAAGCTTGATCACCACTGCCTATCTGTGCATAAAGCTCGCGCACTAATTCACAACAACCGTAAACTTGCATAGATTAAATCCTAACTAATGATAATGGCTCTCAATATACACATTACGTTTGGCAAAGACAAAATCAGAACTTGCGTTTGCGCAAGCTCTGATTGCATGTGATGAAACTTTAAGCGTTCACTTGCTGCTCTAGCGCCATGACCAGATCGTCGGCTAGCTGTAGTTGCTTAGCGAGCTCGTTCAGATACGCTTTTTCCATGAAATTTTGTTCATCGGCGATAAGTAAAGAGGCCAGATAAAGCTCACTCGCTTGTGCGGGCGTTGTGGCTAACTGTGCAATAGCCGTGGGATCGAGCGGTTTATGCAGCTCATTTTTTACCAGCTGCTGCAATTGGTTATCTGCGCCCATTTCAGAGATGGCTTGCTCAATTTTCGCCATTTCTTGTTCATCCACATGACCATCAGCTTTTGCGGCGGCAATCATCGCTTTTAGGATCAGCGTGCTGTGGCTAGCATCATTAGGGTCAAAGCTAGACTGCGGTTGAGTGGTCGTTTGTTTTGCTTGCCAGTCATTATACGCTTTATAGGCTAGTGCGCCGAGCGCCGCTGCTCCACCAATCCCTATCACTTTAGTGCCTATTTTTTTTGCTTTCTTCGAGCCCATCAACAAACCGATTAGGCCACCACCGAGTGCACCAGCTCCTAAGGTTTTGAGTTTACTTGAATCTTGTGTGATAGCGCCGAGTTGGCTTGAACCTTGTTTTACGATGTCTGAATTCAATGCTTGGTTAAGTAAACTTTTTAGATCCATAGGTCACCTCCATTAATAATGGATTAAAGAATAGATCACCGTAGATGAATCGAAGATTAATATGCTTGAAAAAGCTTGTGTGGCTGGTGACAAAATAAAAAAGGTTGCCATTTAGGCAACCTTTTCAATAGCACACTTTATTAGGCGATTTGAGCATTAATAAAGGAGACTATTTCATTCATAGCGACGGCCGACTTCTCACCACTACGGCGATGTTTATATTCGAAGTTGCCCTCATCCATACTGCGATCGCCAATAATGATGGTATGTGGCACACCGATCAGTTCCATATCTGAGAACATTACGCCCGGGCGCTCTTTACGATCATCAAATAGCACTTCAATACCAGCTGCGGTCAGTTCCGCATACAGTTTTTCAGCAGCTTGTTGGACGCGCTCTGATTTGTGCATGTTCATAGGGACAATCACCACTTGGAAAGGTGCGATCGCGTCAGGCCAGATGATGCCGTATTTATCGTTGTTTTGCTCGATGGCTGATGCCACAACGCGTGATACGCCAATGCCGTAACAACCCATCTCTAAAATGGTGTTTTTACCATTGGAATCAAGAACGCCACAGTTCATTTTCTCAGAGTAGTTAGTACCCAATTGGAAAATATGACCCACTTCGATACCGCGTTTGAGCATTAGTGTCCCTTTGCCACATGGGCTTGGGTCGCCTTCAACGACGTTACGGAGGTCTTCCACTTTCGCTAGCTCAACGTCACGGCCCCAGTTGATGCCAAAGTAGTGTTTGCCATCGATGTTGGCTCCTGCGCCAAAATCGCTCATGACGGCTACGCTGTGATCAACGATAAACGGCAATTCAAGACCAACAGGGCCAAGAGAGCCTGGGCCTGCGCCAATCAGCGCGCGAATCTCTTCTTCGCTAGCCATTTCTAGCGGAGCGGCAACTTCAGCGAGTTTCTCGGCTTTGATTTCATTGAGTTCATGATCACCACGGATAATCAGTGCCACGATAGAGGCATCGATCTCATCAGATGCTTTTACAAACAGTGTTTTAACTGTTTTCTCAATCGGTAGGCCATGCTGCTCAACCAATTCAGCGATGGTTTTGGCGTTTGGCGTATCAACCTGCGTCATCTCTTGAGTTGGCGCGGCGCGCTCAACGGCTGGCGCAATGGCTTCTGCTTTTTCGATGTTGGCGGCGTAATCCGATTCAGTTGAGAAGGCGATGATGTCTTCACCACTTTCAGCCAATACATGGAACTCATGAGAGCCGTTACCACCGATAGCGCCGGTGTCGGCTAATACTGGGCGGTAATCAAGCCCCATGCGATCGAAGGCTTTACAGTAAGCTTCGTGCATCGCTTGGTAAGATTTCTCTAAGCCTGCTTTATCTATATCAAAGCTATAGGCATCCATCATGCAGAATTCACGAGCACGCATCACACCAAAACGAGGACGTCTCTCATCACGGAATTTGGTTTGAATCTGGTACAGGTTCAGCGGCAATTGCTTGTAAGAGCTGACTTCGTTGCGTACCAAGCTGGTGATTACTTCTTCTGCTGTTGGACTAAGCACAAACGGACGAGTATGGCGGTCAGTAAAGCGAAGTAGCTCAGGGCCCATTTTCTCAGAGCGGCCTGTCTCTTCCCACAGTTCAAACGGTTGCACAACGGGCATCAAGGTTTCGATTGCACCGGCATTGTCGATCTCTTGACGAACGATGTTTTCGACTTTACGCAGCACACGTAGACCAGTAGGCAGCCAGGTATAAAGACCTGAAGCCAGCTTACGGATCATACCTGCACGTAACATGAGCTGATGGCTCACGACTTCTGCGTCGTTTGGAGTCTCCTTCAAAGTAGAAAGAAGATATTTACTGGTACGCATTCTATGGTATCCGTTTCATGATAGTTAAAAGCGCTCTCCAATGAGAGGCTAGAATTAAGCCGCTAATAATATCAGCCAATCGGCTTTGTCAAAAGCGTTCTATTGCGGTTACTGAGACTAAGTTGTTTGCGATAGTGAATTTTACGTTCAGATCGAACAGATTTACCGCATATTCTTTATGATCGATTTTGTGTTTTTTATAGGCTGGGCGAGGGTCTTGAGCCAGCACTTGCTCAATGACGGCTTTAACCATGTCTTGATCTGCCCGCGCATTCAGTGCCGTTAACGCTGCTTGGCTAAAGGTCACTGCGATCTTGTCGGGCTCGCTCTCGGCATAGCCACCGCCGGCTGTGGCTATCGAATCGGAATAGGGAATATAGGGTTTGATGTCAATGATCGGTGTGTTATCGACTAAATCTACGCTGCCTAGTTCCAAATAAACCTGATCACCTTGTTGAGTGACGCCTTTCAATTCAACGGCAGACATACCGATGCCGTTAGGTCGAAACGTAGCCCGTGAAGCAAATACGCCGATCCGCTCATTTCCGCCTAAGCGCGGTGGGCGCACGGTCGGTTTCCAACCAGCATCGAGGTTTTGGTCAAACAGAAAAAGTAACCAGACATGGCTAAATTGTTCGATACCTCGCACCGACTCTAAGCAATTAGCGTGACCGATGAGCTTGACTCTCGCGCTTGCGCTCGCCACTAAGCGAGGTTGGCGAGGAACGGCAAATTTTTCTTTATAAGGCGTTTCAATAGTGCCAATCGGAGCAATGGTGTGCATATCCGTATCCGTCTTTTTTCACGTTGGTTGAGAAAAATATCACATTTAAGCTTGCTTTTCTTCTTGGTAATGATTATTAATTGGCATGTTATAACATAACAATTTAAGCGAGGGGAAATTGATGAAAGACGGAATTCATCCGCCATACCAAAAAGTGGTTTTCCACGACACCAGTGTGGATAAGTATTTTATTGTGGGTTCAACGCTAAAAACTGATCGGACGATCGAGTGGGAAGATGGCAACACCTATCCTTATTTCACCTTAGATGTGTCGTCTGAATCGCATCCGTATTACACCGGTAAGCAGCGAGTTGTTCAAAAAGAAGGACGAGTGGCGAATTTCAATCGTCGCTTTGCTCAGTTTGGTAAGGAGTAAACTATGAAAGTATTAAGTTCATTAAAAAGCGCAAAATCACGTCATCCAGATTGTCAAATCGTCAAAAGACGCGGTCGTTTATATGTAATTTGTAAAACTAATCCAAGATTTAAGGCGGTTCAGCGCTAATGAAGAGGAACGGTTGGACAGGCTAGTGATTGTCCAACCGTCAAAACGTGGTTATTTGTTCGCTTTAGCCAAAATGCGATCCAAATGGTTGGCAAATTCGCGCCGTTCTGTTTGAGAAAGCGCACTTGGTCCGCCAGTTTGGATACCGCTTGATCGCATTGTGTCCATAAAATCTCGAATATTGAGGCGTGCCTTGATGGTCTCTTTGGTATACAGCTCACCACGAGAATTGAGCGCCAAGCCACCTTTGGTTATCACTTCATCGGCCAGTGGAATATCGGAAGTAATTACCAAATCGCCCACTTCTACCCGTTTGACGATTTCGTTATCGGCAACATCAAAACCACTGGGGACTTGCAGTGAACGAATGTTAGATCGTTGCGGAATCGGAACAACATGATTGGCCACAAAAGTACATTCAACGCCCGTCCTTTCGGCTGCGCGGACAATGGTTTCACGAATTACTTTCGGACATGCATCGGCGTCCACCCAAATTTTCATCATTCAATTACTTCTCGTTTAGTTGTGCCTCTAGGGCTGCTACTCGGGCTGACAAAGCGGCTAGTTGCGTTTCAAGTTCGGCTACCTTGTTCGCGCTATTTTCCGTACTAACGCTCACTTCTACTTTGGGAACTCGGTGTGCATTTTTCCAACTTTTGATGGTTGCAATCAAGGCTGGCATTGGCACTGAGGTGCTAAGACGTGACTTTACTAAGGCCACGCTCGGTTCCTTTCCCTGTTGTTGTAAGAGAGTCAAGATGCTTTCTAGTTCTTGAGTGACATCTTTTGTGAGCATAGGTTGTCCTTTTTGTGAGTTGCTGTGATCTTACCTTTTATTTACCAAGAGCAAAAGTGGCGAAGTGTTGTAAGAGATCTCGCACATTGTTTGTAAGAAATCACAGTGTTTAACGCAGTGTTTGGTGGTGATTTTTTTATAACTATTTGTTTTTAATTAATATATCTATTTCTTTAGGTTGTTTTTTTAAAAATGATATTTTTAGGTGATTGTTTCTTAAAGCCAAACGAGTAAATTGGACCCTGTCGGAAGGATTCTGACAAGGAATTACAAAGCACCAAGGTTTGGTCTCTTCAGGAAGAAGACAAGGTTGTTCACGAAGAATAACCACGCAGGATGCTAGGACAGCGTAAGGATACAACAGTTGGCAGGATGCGAGCTGCATGGATTGGCGATGGACACCTTGTGGATAAGGCAGGACAACATCAGGATGATGTTATGGACACCGCTCAAGGAACAAGTGATGAGTATTGACCGGAGTGTTAGTACCATGGAAAGTTTGGACACCGCTAGGATGGCGATGCAGGATGAGCCGAAGAATTGGCCACTATTATGGATGATGCATGGAGCACACAATTTAGTAGCTGGACTGCTGCGAGTAAGACTTTAAGCCTCGACACATGCGTGTTGAGGCTTTTCTTATTACTTGCATTCTGGCTTTAGCGTGTTGTTGCTTCAAAAAAAGTTCATATGATAAGTGCAGCAAAATAATAACAACAAAAAAACAATCTAGATCAATTACCTCATCGTTCGGTTGGTTTAATTTTCGGCTTCTTTGCAAAAATAGAGTACCAGATTTTATCTGGGCTAAGGCGTATTGCCCTGAGCCTAGTTGAGTCTTTCGGTATTATTTTGCGGCTAACAAGGATTGTACGTGACAACCGTAACAAGAAGAACGCTTCTTCTCCCTTACACCGATTCGTTAGAGTCTGATTTTTTGATGCTCAATTGTTGCGCCAAAAATCGGGCACAGATGAATGGCCCTAAAACGGTCGCTTCAGCAAAACAGCTTTTTCAACGAGTGCTTCATGATCCTCATTTGTACGCAATGGCGGTGTTAGATAATTATAACCGCGAATACATGGGGCATTTGTTCATTGAACTTGACGAAGAGCGAGCAGAACTCGGTTTTCTGTTTGATAAATTGTATTGGGGCAAAGGCATTGCAACTGAGGCATTGAAGGCTTTTTTACCTAAAGCGGCCTACCAATTGCAACGACAAAAAATTACAGCCACTGCTAATATTGGCCACCATGCCTCTATTGCGGTACTCAAAAAACTCGGCTTTGAGCTGTTGGGTGAGAAAGAAGATGTTTTTGGCCCTTATTGGGAATTTGAGTTTACATACGATGAGGCGGCAAATGAAAAGCAGATGGCCTAAAGCCTATCATTTGTAATTCACCTTGGTAGCAGTCGTCACCTAGTGCAGAAAACTCAAACCAATAAACGGTATGCCAACGCCAGAGTCCTTCTGGCGTTTTGAATTTGTGGCGTCCAAAAGCAACGCTGATCAGCTGTAAGTCGAGTTGTTCGCATTTTCGACTGATCGCCGCTTTTGCCAATTCGGCTTGGCGACGCTGTTGCCAGAAAAGAAAGCAGCCCAAGCTGAGTAATAAAATAGCCAATAGATCGCCTAGCATAAACATTCCAGTTATTGAGTTTTGGTCGCTTGCTGTAAGCGAATTAAGGCATCGGCTAATTCGAACGAAGGGCTAGAATGCAGCAGTGGCAGCAGTACCATTCGCAGTTCTGGCAGCATCACTAAATCAGCAAAGAGCTGGTTAAAGAGGGTTTGATTGCCTGTTTGCGCCAAGCGTAATAAAAACGTTTCGGCAAGCAATGGGTTAGACAATACATGCCACGAGCGCCCTGCAATGGCAATTAATATCTCTTGATGGCTCAAGCGTGGGCTTTGCAGAATACGTTCAACCAAGGTCGCGGTGAGTGCATTATTCGCACCTGATAAGGCTCGTACTAAGGCAGAGAGTAAGAACAGATCAGGTTCGTGGCTTTCGATGTGCAACATTGCCATCTCTTGCAAACGCAGCGCCAACTTATCATTCAACGGTGCACTATGTTCGAGCGCCCCCAGCAGGGCATACAAAGGCTGATCGGGGAGGTGGTTTAATGCCTTCCTTAGTAACACGCTATTTTGTTCTTTGCTTAAACGAGCACAAATATCAGTAATGCCTTGTAAGCCGACCGTCTGCCAGTTTTCCCAGCCTAAATCCCCACTAAAATAGTGTTGCGCATGCTCATAATATTGGCTTGATGGTAGGTTCAACTGGGCGCGTATTTGGCTGTGGAATACTGCCATTTTGTCGTCGCTCGGTTTAAAGGTATAAGGGTTATTGGCAAGCTTTTGCTGCTGCTCATCGCTGAGGTCTTGATGCAAACGTGACCCCATCGCTTCAAGTACAAACTTGATGAAGTTACCTATCTCAGCTTGTTTGAGTAGGCCGCGTTCATCCAAAGAGAATTTAAGAAACCAGATCCAAGGTTGTTGGGCTTGGTTCCAATACGCGATGGCAAGATGAGCATGACGCTGCAATGGATAGGGATACGGTTGTTGACCTTTTTCTACTTGAGAAAAGTGTGTATTTTCAATCGGGCAGATACGTCTTCCTAAATCAAAGATCCGATATTGGCTACCACTATTGGTGAGCAATTGGCTAAGCGTATGAATGGTATCCATGGATAAAGTGGCCTTAACTTGTGTTCTTGAATAACTATTTTTGATCAATAACTCTCTTTGAACAATAAATGGTACTCTATAGCCCATTTTCAAGGTCACTTAGCAAATTAACTTGGTGAATAATGACAGTAAGCACAGAACTGACCCACCTGTTGAAGCAACTAGAAACTCAGTTACGCAATTCTCAGTGCTGGCAATCTCAGCCGCCAAGCGAAAGCGCATTGATGAGCACAGAGCCTTTCTCCATCGATACCCTCACTCCGGAGCAGTGGCTGCAGTGGATTTTCATCCCCAAAATGTTATTGGCAATTGAGCAGCAAGCAGAGCTTCCTCAAGGGTTTTCGCTCACTCCCTATTTTGAAGAGGCATGGCAACATCAAGCGGAATTGGCTGAGGTGATTGCGCTGCTACGTTTGATTGATGAGGTAAGCCAACCATGTTAGAGATTCTGTATCAGGACGATGATTTGGTCGCCGTGAATAAACCCGCAGGAATGCTGGTGCATCGCTCATGGCTAGATAAACACGAAACGCAATTTGTGATGCAAACGCTGCGCGATCAAATTGGCCAGCATGTGTTTCCCCTACATCGATTAGATAGGCCAACTTCTGGCGTGCTCGTGTTTGCGCTCTCCAGTGAAGTGGCGGCGCAAATGATGCCGATGTTTGCCAACCACCAAATGGAAAAAACGTACCATGCGATTGTGCGTGGTTGGATTGAACAAGGGGATGTGCTTGATTACCCACTCAAAATCGAGCTAGATAAAATTGCCGATAAGTTTGCCAAACAAGATAAAGAAGCCCAAGATGCGATCACCGCTTATCAACCATTAGCGACAGTAGAAGTGCCGTATTCAACCGGGCGTTTCCCAACCAGCCGCTACTGTTTGGTGGAAATGAAGCCGCAAACGGGCCGTAAACATCAGTTGCGTCGTCATATGCACCATTTGAGTCATCCGATTATTGGTGATACCACTCATGGTGATGGCAAGCACAACCGCCTATTTCGCGATCATTATGACGCGCAGCGTCTGATGCTCCATGCCTCTGAATTACGTTTTACTCATCCGTTTACTGGCCAAGCATTAGTGCTTAAAGCTGGTTTTGATGAGGTATGGCAAAGGCTGTTTACTCAGTTTGAGTGGAGCCAGCCGATATAAAAACAAAACCCTCGTAATGCGAGGGTTTTGAGTATTGGGATGTAACTGAAAGTGGTGTAGTTCATCAAGACATTCAGTTCATAAAAGCCGACAGCGAACAAAAAAACGAGCTATTTCGCTAGATACTCTTGAATGGAACGCTCGATGCCTTTGGCATCTAAACCTAATTCTGCATGCAGCTCTTCTTGTGTGCCTTGAGCGATGAATTGATCAGGCAAACCTAGATTGAGTACCGGTTTTAGGATTTTCTCTTTCATCATCAGTTCAATGACGCCAGCACCCGCACCACCTGCAATCGCATTCTCTTCCAAGGTCACTAGCACATCATGTTGCGCAGCCAGTTGGCGAATGAGTGTTTCATCAAGGGGCTTAACAAATCGCATGTCAGCCACTGTTGCATTTAGCTTATCGGCTGCTTCAAGCGCGTTTGGTAGGAAAGTGCCAAAGTTGAGGATCGCGATTTTTTCATTCGCGATAGCCGTGTCACATTGGCGCATAATGCGTCCTTTGCCAATCTCTAACGCACTAAATTGGGTTTGGATTTCGACTCCCATGCCATTGCCACGAGGATAACGCACGGCGCTTGGCCCGGTGTGTTTATGGCCGGTATAGAGCATTTGTCGGCACTCATTTTCATCGGCGGGTGCCATGATCACCATGTTGGGAATGCAGCGCATGAAGCTTAAATCAAACGCACCTTGGTGAGTTTGGCCATCAGCTCCGACTAACCCCGCACGGTCAATGGCAAACATAACCGGTAAATTCATGATGGCAACATCGTGGATCAGTTGATCATAACCCCGTTGTAAAAAGGTTGAGTAGATCGCCACTATCGGATGATCTCCCGCAATCGCCATACCTGTCGCAAGGGTGACGGCATGTTGCTCAGCAATCGCCACATCAAAATATTGTTGTGGGAACTCTTTTGAAAAGCGAACCATGCCAGAGCCTTCGCGCATCGCGGGTGTAATCGCCATTAATTTTGGATCTTGCGCGGCCATATCGCATAAAAAATCGCCAAAGATTTTAGAAAAAGTAGGTTTAGCATTGCTGCTTTTTGGCAGGCTAGTGTGGCTCGGGTCAAATTTAGGAACGCCATGGTAACCAATCGGATCTTTTTCTGCGGGCTCATAACCTTTGCCTTTTTTGGTCATGATGTGCAAAAACTGCGGGCCTTTGAGCTCGCGCATGTTGCGTAATGTCTTGATAAGTTCAATCACATCATGGCCATCGACTGGGCCGATATAGTTAAATCCAAGCTCTTCAAACAAGGTGCCGGGTACGACCATGCCTTTCAAGTGCTCTTCTGTGCGGCGTACCAGCTCTTTGATAGGCGGTATGCCAGAGAGCACTTTTTTGCCCCCTTCACGGATTGAGGTATAAAGGCTACCGGAAAGCAGTTGCGCTAAATGGTTATTCAGTGCGCCGACGTTTTCAGAGATCGACATTTCGTTGTCGTTGAGCACGACTAACATATCCGGATGAACGTCGCCAGCATGGTTCATTGCTTCAAAGGCCATGCCTGCGGTGATAGCACCATCACCAATTACGCCCACCACTTTGCGATTTTTCCCTTCTTTACCTGCACTGATCGCCATCCCTAAGGCGGCACTGATTGAGGTGGACGAGTGGCCGACAGAGAGCGTGTCATATTCACTTTCTTCACGCCAAGGAAAAGGGTGAAGACCGTTTTTTTGACGAATGGTCGACATTTTCTCGCGGCGACCAGTTAATATTTTGTGCGGGTAAGCTTGGTGGCCTACATCCCAAATCAGCTGATCGAAAGGGGTGTTATAGACGTAGTGTAGGGCAACCGTTAATTCAACCGTGCCTAAGCCTGACGCAAGGTGGCCACTCGACTGACTGACGGAATTAAGAAGGTAGTTTCTTAATTCATCACACAACGTTGGCAGAACCTCTTTCGGCAGACTGCGCAGTTCATCGGGTGTATTTGCTAAAGCCAGTGTTGGGTATTTTGAAATATCAAGAGTCATAATTTTGCGCGCTTATAGTTTAGTTCTTGCGCTCGACGACGTATCGGGCGAACTCTTCGAGTGATTCTGTATTGTAGGGTATTGCTTCCAAGGCTTTAAGAGCTTCCTGTAACAGACTTTGTGCTTTATCAATAGCACCTTGTAACCCTAGCAGCGCTGGGTAGGTACTTTTATTGAGTTGTTGATCCGAGCCTTGAGGTTTACCTAATGTCTCGGTATCGCTAACGATATCCAAAATATCATCTTGAACTTGGAATGCGAGACCAACGGCATCGGCATAGCGATCCAATTGTGGTAGTACCGCAAGCCCTTTTTCACCAGCCGCAAGCGCACCTAAACGGATTGCACAACGCATCAAGGCTCCTGTTTTATTGCGATGGATCTCTTCTAATTCCTGCACTGAAACCAGACGATTTTCCGCTTGCAGATCCAACGCTTGCCCTATACACATACCTTGAGCACCGGAAGCTTGAGCCAACATTTGGACCATTTTAATGCGGTTGACTTGCGCATGTTCGGCAAGTTGACCTTCTGCCAAAATAGTAAAGGCCAGTGTTTGCAGGGCATCGCCCGCTAAAATCGCGATGGCTTCGTCAAATTCGATGTGACAAGTGGCTTTACCGCGACGCAATTCATCGTCGTCCATCGCGGGAAGGTCATCGTGGATCAATGAATAAGCATGAATACATTCTATTGCGCAGGCTGGGGTATCGAGTTCATCTGGCGTACAACCAAGCATTTGCCCTGTGATATACACCAAATAAGGTCGAGCTCTTTTGCCGCCAAGTAACAAACCGTAGCGCATCGCGTCAATCAACGGTTGTTTTTGGTGCGGTAAACGGCCTAACCAAAGGTTTAATTGGTCAATATTTCTTTGCTGATAGGAGCTCAGAGCCTCAATCATAGGGCACTCTTTCTACTAAGTTGTGGTATCTACTAGGTTACGATCGACCGTTTCCCTGTGACTTAATTGACAGGTTCATGTCACATAGCGAGCGATGAGATCGATAAATATGAGTCAGTAATAAGTATGTATCAGTAATACGTGCCTATTACTCAGGTAGTTCAGTAAAGTCAGAGAGTGGCGCGTCATCGCTCGCACTGAGCAAAATACTGACTCGCTGCTCCGCTTCACTTAACTTACTTTGTCCAGCACGAGCAAGGGATATTCCGCGCTCGAATTTTTTTAGCGCATCATCTAAGGCTAAATCGCCATTTTCTAGCTGTTCCACTAAGCTATCAAGTTCTTCGATTGTCGCTTCGAAGGACATATTTTCAGGTTTCTTGCTCGCCATAATCTTTTTATCTTGGTAAATATGCACGAAAGTTACCTTAGGGCGTAGTGATGGTCAAATTTAACCAACGATTTTTGTCTGAAAAGTCCCTCTTTTGGAACTGTCACTATCACAAATAATAAAAATAATAATACGATACTTAGCAACCAGACCGATATTTACTGAAATAGTGACGGTGACTCAGAATCTTGGCCATATCAGTGTGCTGGCAACAGTGCATCTTTGCTCAGTTTAGGTATAAACTGAATAGAGAGAATTTCGGTATGATCCAATAATTTACTTAAAGATTTGAATCTATTGCCGATAACGAGTTTAAACTCATTATCGCAGGTAAGCAGCATGAGGAGTGCTTTGTGGATTTAGCAACGCTGATAGGCCTGATCGGAGGCCTCGCTTTCGTTATCATGGCGATGATTTTAGGCGGAAGCCTAATGATGTTCTTCGACGTCACATCCATCTTGATCGTAGTGGGTGGGTCAATGTTTGTTGTATTGATGAAGTTCACGATGGGACAATTCTTCGGTGCAGCCAAGGTGGCAGGTAAGGCATTTATGTTCAAATCCGATGAACCTGAAGATTTGATCGCGAAAATTGTAGAAATGGCTGATGCGGCGCGGAAAGGTGGTTTTCTTGCATTAGAAGAGATGGAAATTACCAATAGCTTCATGCAAAAGGGGATCGATTTGCTGGTGGATGGCCATGATGCTGACGTGGTGCGCTCTGCGTTGCAAAAAGACATTGTATTGACTGATGAGCGTCATTCACAGGGAACTGGCGTATTTCGTGCTTTTGGTGACGTAGCGCCAGCGATGGGCATGATCGGTACTTTGGTGGGCTTGGTTGCCATGCTGTCTAACATGGATGACCCTAAATCAATTGGTCCTGCCATGGCCGTTGCCTTATTAACTACCTTGTACGGCGCTGTTCTCTCGAACATGATTTTTTTCCCGATTGCAGACAAACTCGCTTTGCGCCGAGATCAAGAAAAGCTTAACCGCCGTTTAATCATGGATGGTGTTCTGGCTATTCAGGATGGACAAAACCCACGGGTCATTGATAGTTATCTGAAAAACTACCTCAATGAAGGCAAGCGTGTTTTAGATGTTGATAGCGAATAACGGAGCCTGTAATGGATGATGAAGAAGGCTGTAAATGCCCA